>JBIIZN010000138.1:0-3436 GCA_044346275.1 Sediminibacterium sp. | reverse complement strand
TGTAGATTAGACGTTAAATAGGAGCGGATACCAGTCCCATTTAAGACCCCAAATGTATTACATAGAATGGAAAGAGTTGGTACGTTAATTCATAAACTAAAAGATCTTTTTGATCAGGGCGCTAGTAGTGAACAACTAACGGCGGCGGCTCAAATGCTTTTATCCGAACTAGAAACGGCTAATCCTCCAGTACTAGAACCTGAAAAGCCCAGTAAAATGGGGGTTTCGGTGGTAATGCCTAGAGGCGCCAGAACTTCTAAGCCTGAGCAGTTGGTTCAGGCAAAACTGCCCCTTGACATCCCAGATGACGCTTCCCCCATTACGTCAATACAAGCACCTATAAACACCTCAGTAGACATTCCGGCTGAGCTTGATATCCAGGAGCCTTTTGAATTTGTAAATACATCAAAAGGTCCATCCATTTCAGAAATGAATAGTGGTTGGTTGTTTGATACTTCTACAGAAATTCCAACCCTTGCTTTGCAGCAAAAGAAAAATGAATTTGAAGAGATTAATCAACTCATGCATTCGATTCATTCGATGCCTGTTTTAAACGAAAAACTCCGCGCCAATCATATAGAAATAGGGACTATGCTTAACAACGAGCCCATCAAAGAATTGAAAAAAGGAATTGGTATCAATGATCGTTTTTTGTTTGTGCAAGAACTTTTTCGAGGGGATGAAACTATGTACGAAAGAAGTATCAAAACAATCGATGGTTTTGCCATTTATCCGGAGGCTCAATTTTGGATACAACGTGAATTAAAATTAAAAATTGGTTGGAACGATGACAGTGCTACTGTCAAACATTTTGATCAACTCGTTAAAAGACGCTTTTCCTGAATATAACGTATAATTTTTGCAGAAGCCCCTTTGTGGGCGTGCACAAAGTCACCAGCAATTTGTCCCATTGCATGTCTACTTACTTCGTTGCTACATAAATTTTTTGCAACGGATTCAAAATCTAACGCATCTTTAATACTAACTGCCCCACCTGCTTCGATGAGTCCTACAGCTTCAATGTATTTATCATAAACGGGTCCAAATAATACGGGCTTGTAGTGTACGGCTGCTTCTAGGCAGTTGTGTATGCCATCTGCGCCAAATCCGCCACCAATATAGCTTATAGAAGCATAATGGTATAGTTTACTAAGCATGCCTACATTGTCTATGATAAGTGTGTTAAAGTTTTGCGTCGAATTGTTTAATCCCTTTACATAATCTGAATATAGCACTGCATTTTTATAAAGTGTCAAGCAGTTTTGAAGTCTTTGATGGGTGATTTCATGTGGCGCAATAATAAATTTAATATGCGGGTTTGCCTTTTCAAAATGCGCAATGGTTTCATCATCCTGAAACCAAGTGCTTCCTACCACGATTACCAAACTATTATTGCAAAAGTGAGCTATTGGATCGATAGGAGAAAATGCGTTTGCAATTTCAATGACCCTGTCAAATCTAGTGTCGCCGCCAAGATATACCTCATTATTAATGCCAATATAATGCAGTAAAGATTGCGAACTTTTGTCTTGTACAAAAATAGCACTAAAGCAGTGTAGTAGGTTTTTATAAAATCCACCATACCATTTAAAAAACAGTTGTTCTTTTCTAAAAATACCCGCAATTAAAATAGTAGGAATTTGTCGTTTTTGTAAACCTGTAAGATAGTAATGCCAAAATTCATACTTAACAAAAATGGCTATAGATGGGTTTACTATTGTTAAAAATTGCTCTGCATTTTTTTCGCTATCCATGGGTAAGTAAAACACAAAATCTGCCCCGCTGTAATTTTTATGAACCTCATAACCAGATGGTGAAAAAAAGGTAAGTAGGATACTGTAATTTGGATAATTCTTTTGTAATCCTTCTAAAACCGGTCGTCCTTGTTCAAATTCACCTAGTGAGGCGCAGTGCATCCAAATAACCCTTTTTGCATTAGAGGCTAAAGCGTCAGCAATTTGGTTTAAAATTTCTTTTCTACCTGCATGCCACATTTTTGCTTTTGGATTGACCCATCCAAGTATTTTGGCGGCTAAAGGGTATAGTCCAATGAATATTTGGTAGAGGAAAAGCAAGATTTGATAGTTTATACTGCAAATAAACAAATTTCAGCCCATTTACCCATTTTATCTACTAGAATAAGGTTCGCTACAAAGCATTAAACAAAGGCTTTTTTGCAGTAATTTTGATCCTATAAATACTGGCACATGAGACCCATTCAGATGGTAGATACCAAAACCCAATACCTTCAAATAAAAGACGAAGTAGATGCTGCCATTCATGCAGTGCTGGACAGCGCAGCTTATATCAATGGGAAGGCCGTTTATGACTTTGCAGCTTCACTTGCCACTTACATGGGTGTCAAGCACGTGATTCCGTGTGCAAATGGTACCGATGCCCTACAAATTGCTATGATGGCTATTGGACTAGAACCTGGTGACGAAGTGATCACGCCTTCATTTACCTATATCGCCACCACCGAAGTAGTGGCATTACTAAGGTTAAAGCCTGTTTTTGTAGAAGTTGATCCAGTAACATTTTGCATGGATCCAGTTTCGCTAGAAAAAGCCATTACACCCAAAACAAAAGCGATTGTTCCGGTTCATTTGTATGGTCAGGCGGCTCCGATGGAAGAAATATTGAGTATTGCTAAAAAGCACAACCTATATGTGATTGAAGACAATGCGCAGGCCATTGGATGCTCTTATACATTTTCTGATGGAACCGTTAAAAAAACCGGTACCATGGGGCATATTGGGGCTACTTCGTTTTATCCGAGTAAAAACTTAGGTGCTTTTGGAGATGGCGGTGCATTATTTACAAATGATGACGCACTTGCACATACGTTAAAAACAATTGCTAACCATGGTCAAGAAAAAAGATACTACCACGACATTGTTGGTTGTAACTCTAGACTTGATAGTATTCAGGCGGCTATTTTAAATATTAAATTAAAACATTTAGACCGCTACAATCAAGCAAGGGCTAATGTTGCAACATTTTATAACCAAGCTTTTGAAAATTGTGCTGTCATTACAACGCCTAGTACTGCTTCATACAGTTCGCATGTGTTTCATCAGTACACCATTTTATTGGATGGCGATAGGGATGGATTGATTGCGCATTTATCTGAAAAAGGTATTCCTTCTATGATTTATTATCCTGTTCCAGGGCATAAACAAAAAATGTTCGCATCCTTTAATTTACCGGATACTTTACTTCCTACCACCGACCATTTAACAAACCGTGTTATTTCATTACCTATTCATACCGAAATGGATATGGAACAGTTGACATATATTACGGAGTCCGTTTTAAATTTTATAAACAAGTAATTTATTTATGAAAATAGCAGTAGTTGGAACCGGATATGTAGGACTTGTAACAGGTACTTGTTTTGCTGAAACAGGTAACAAAGTTACTTGTGTAGATATCG
>JBIIZN010000053.1:0-11460 GCA_044346275.1 Sediminibacterium sp. | reverse complement strand
TTTTCCAAACTAGACAACACCGACGATAAAGCAAATGGGGTGCGCTGCATAAAAAATAAAGTAATCAATTTTCTTTTGGGATCTACCATATACGCGGTATTAAATGCCCCACCCCAAAAAAAACTACGTTCGGAAGCATTATTAATGAACTGCCCTTTAGCACTTGTTAATCCAACCCCTAATCCAAAATTGTTAAGTGATGGAAAGCCACCAAAAATAAAGGTTTTAGCCCCCAATTGGTTAGTGGTTAAGGAATCAACAAACGTTTGACCAAGTATTTTTTTGTTTTCAACACTACCACCTTGCAGCAAGCAACTTAAAAACTTAGCGTAATCGTGGGTGGTAGAAACGAGTCCACCAATAGCTGAAAAATATTTACTATTTTTTTGTAACGGATAATCTGCATTAAACAATGCAGGTGAAATTTCTGCTAAACTTGTATCAGAATTTTTAGCGTATAATTTTACCAGCCTATCTTGTTTATTTGTTGGCAAATAAAAATAAGTATCCTTCATGCCAAGTGGCGCAAAAATATTTTTTTGTAAGTATTGGTCAAGTCTAGTTCCCGAAATTTTTTCGATGAGTGCACCAATAACATTGGTACAAAGTCCATAGCTAAAACGCTCACCTGGCTGATGCATGAGTGGCATTTTTGCAATTTGAGTTACCTCCTCTGCTAAAGTAGCATATGAGCCATTTAAGGGCTTGTCTAAATTGTATTGTTTAAACAAGAAAGCAAAACCAGGATACTCATCTGCAGCGCTAATACCAGCCTGATGGGTTAATAAATCTCTAATAGTTACAGGCCTGATTTTTTCAATTAGCTGGTAGTTTGTTGGTGAACCACTAATTACTTTTTGATTTTTAAAATCAGAAAAATAGAGTTCAATAGGATGGTCAAGGGCAATTAAACCCTTTTCTACGAGTTGCAAACAGGCAACAGAAATGATAGCCTTGGTTTGAGATGCGATTCTAAAAATAGACCGGTTGGTCATGGGCGTTTTTTGCTCCAAATTAGAATAGCCAAATGCCTTATCATACAAAATTTCTCCATCTTTAATTATCAAACCAACAGCACCTGGTGTATTGTGCTTTTGAATTTGCAATTGAATAATGGAATCGATGGCCCTAAAATCTTGAGCACGTAGCGTAGAAAAAGAAATGAATAAAAAAAATAAAGCCAGAAACTTAGAAACATTCATTTTTAAGCGTTTGGCGAAAGTAAGGATTAACTCGAAACCGGAATGTTAAATTTTATGAGCGGAAATAGTATATTTAGTATTACTAAATATTAAAAATGAAAAAAAAATTACTAATACTTATCATTATAAATTGTTGCACAACCATATTTGCTCAACCTTTTATCAATGAAATCAAGGCTTTTAGAAAAGCAGACTCAATTGCAACACCTCCTAAAAATGCCATTTTACTGATTGGAAGCTCTAGTTTTACCAAATGGAAAGATGTACAAGAATACTTTCCGGAGCATACCATGTTAAATAGAGGATTTGGCGGATCATCATTAACAGATGTTATATTTTATGCAAACGATGTTATTTTAAAATACAAACCCAAACAAATCATTATTTATTGTGGCGAAAACGATTTAGCTGGATCAAGCACTGTTACTGCAGATACCGTTTTTGAGAGATTTAAAATTTTATACAGCATTATTAGATCTAAATTTAAAAAAGTGCCTGTTGCTTATATTTCTATGAAGCCCAGCCCAAGTAGAGAAAAATATTTGGCGTCTATGAGAGCAGGCAATGACCTCATAAAAAGCTATTTGGAAAAACAAAAGAAAACAGCTTTTATAGATGTTTACCGCAGCATGTTTGATGTAGGTGGCAACATGCTTACGCATATTTTTATTGCCGATAAATTACACATGAATGCCGAAGGCTATAAAATATGGCAGGGCATTATTGCGCCCTATTTAGTGCAGTAAAAAGTCAATTAAAAATGAATGGGCATTAGTTTTGAATTCCTACTTAATCTAAGCGCCGGTGTTGGCACTTTGATATAGTTTAACACGTGTGCAAGCGTTTGCCAGAAAGGCTTTTTAGGAAGTAAGCCCTTAAAATCGATATCTGGCGCCAAGTAAAATTCATAGCCACCTTTACCCCAATCTGAAGTTCCACCAGGCATATTAATGTAATAATTATTAAGCGTATGATCTACGCCAATTCCCACAGAAACACCAAGCCATTTGGGCCACTTACTTGATGGTTTATACCGGTGTGGATTATAGGTGAGCCAAAATGTAGAATTCATATAGTCGTCCTGGAAATTACTTTCACGCTTAATAAAATCGTAATAATAATTATCCTTTCGATAGTAACTATACTTGATGTCTACTGCTTTTAAAAATTTACTTTTAGACTGAAAGTAGGGATAAAAACTTCCAAGAGATCCGCTCATCCAATCATACACACTAAAGCCCCAGGTAGGCGAATAGCCATCTTTAATTTCAATAAAACCTTGTACCGCTGTACCTAACAAACCACCCCACAATAGTGACTGCGCCTCGGTTTTACCAGACCATCTAATGCCGCGCGCAAAAATATCACTCGTAATTCTGGCGCCATAAAAATGGCCAATTTTATCTAAGCTCTTTGCATAAATAGCATCTCTTCCAAAATCAAAAGCTTGTGTAATACGAGAACCACCGCCATCAAAATGAAAGGATTTTTTAGAATCGGCCCACCAGGCGTTATTGATGTAATGATAACTACCATATAAAGCTAAAAGTGACGTAGTATTTACGGCTGCAAAGCGTTTTTTATTGAGGGTGTCAGCGTTTTTAAAAAAAGGCGTTTTTGATGGTACATACAAGGTGCTGTCACTATCAAAACCAGCATGAGCAGATGTTACACACAGTAAACATATCATCCAAAAAATAAAACGCATACCCTTATTTTGAAGTTGTACCATAAATATAAACTATAATTCTTGCCAACTAAATGTATCGTCTATGATTTGTTGTTTATTTAACTGCAAATAATCCAAAAAAGATGCAGCTGTTGGCGATAACTTTTTTCCTTTTAACCATATAAGGTTCCAGGTTGTTTTTACGGGCAGTCCCGCAACCTTAATAATTTGTAATTCTTTATTCATAATTTCTTTTCGGATACCTATAAAGGGCATAATAGAATAACCAAGACCCGCAAGCAAAGCTTGCTTTACAGCCTCATTGGAAGTGAGCTCCATTTTACGAAGCACCGTAATATTATTGTTTTGTAAAAACTTTTCCATCACCTGTCTTGTACCCGACCCTTCTTCTCTAAAAATGATGGGCAGGTTTTCAAACATTTTTTTTGCTGTTACATTGTCCTCCTGACTTGTTTCACGCTTACCTACTAAATATAATTTGTCTTCTAATAAATCCAACTTGTCAATATCTAGTAAAGAAGGTAAAAAAGAAACGAGCCCAAAATCAATTTCATTATTTTTTAAACTTTCAAAAACCTTGTTTTTATTGGTCACATCCATTACTAATTCTACGCCTGCATGCTGGCGCATGAATCCTGATAAAAAAAATGGCATCAAATACTTACCAGTAGATACCGCTGCTATTTTTAAACGCCCCGTTAATTGATTTCTATACGCTAGCGATTTGTAATTGATGGCATAGACCTGATTGATGATATTTTCGGCAGCTTCGGCAATTTCTTTACCAAAGTCGGTGATATATACCTTTCGCCCTATTACCTCAATTAATGGCACCCCAAATTGATCCTGAAAGTTTTTTAACTGAATTGATACCGCTGGCTGCGACAGGTTAAGTGCCGCGGCCGCCCTCGTTACACTCTGCGTTTGAACCACTTTTAAGTATACCTGAAGCTGATTGAGGGTATAATTCATAAGTTTTATTTATGATTTAGATAACAAATATAAATAGAAATTTATGTATTTAAATGTGCAATTTTGCAACACTAAAACCAAATAGCAATGACTAGAATAACAGTAGCAAAAGGCGATGGCATTGGACCAGAAATTATGAACGCAACCCTTAGCATCTTAAAGGCTGCAGGAGCGAAATTTGAAATTGATGAGATAGAAATTGGAGAAAAAGTGTTTTTGGCTGGAAATACGGCTGGTATTGCACCCGAATCTTGGGATATCATTAGAACCAATAAAGTATTTTTAAAATCACCCATTACAACACCCCAGGGTGGCGGCTATAAAAGCTTAAACGTTTCTACAAGAAAATTTTTAGGCCTATACGCTAACATAAGACCTTGTATGAGTTTGCATCCGTTTGTAAAAACGAAGCATCCCATTATGGACATTTTGATTGTTAGAGAAAATGAAGAAGATTTATATGCAGGTATCGAACACCAACAAACAGACGAAGTGGTTCAGTGCTTAAAATTAATTAGCAGACCTGGTTGTGAAAAAATTATCAGATATGCTTTTGAATATGCAAAACAACAGAACAGAAAAAAAGTTACCTGCTTTACAAAAGACAATATCATGAAACAAACAGATGGTTTGTTTCGTAAAGTATTTAATGAAATAGCAGCAGAGTATCCTAATATCCAAAACGAACACTGGATTATTGATATTGGAGCGGCAAAACTTGCCGATACCCCAGAAGTGTTTGACGTGATTGTAATGCCTAATTTATACGGTGATATTTTAAGTGATGTTGCTGCTCAAATTACAGGATCGGTTGGGCTTGCAGGCTCTGCAAATATTGGTGAAGAGTGCTCTATGTTTGAGGCAATTCACGGTTCTGCACCAGATATTGCTGGAAAAAATATTGCAAACCCATCTGGTTTATTACAAGGGGCCATTATGATGCTAAATCATATTGGACAAGCTGATGTGGCAGAAAAAATTCAAAATGCATGGCTTAAAACACTTGAAGACGGAACCCATACCCCAGATATATTTAAAGAAGGTACCAGCAAACTAAAAGTGGGTACTGCAGAATTTGCAACTGCTGTTATTGCCAATTTAGGGCAAAAGCCATCGGTACTTAAAGCAGTGAGCTATTCTAATAATTTAGCGATTGAATTACCAAAGTATAAAAGAAAAGAACCTGCTAGTAAAACATTAGAAGGTGTGGATCTTTTTGTACACTGGGGTGGATCAGACCCAAATGAATTAGCAGGTAAAATTCAACAACTAGAGAGTAAAGGCATCTACCTTTCTATGATTACCAACAGAGGCATTAAAGTATGGCCTGATGGATTTAGAGAAACATTTTGCACAGACCATTGGAGATGTAGATTTAAAGCAAAAAATGGCGAACAAATGTATAAAACGGATATTATTGAACTTTTAGAAAAAGCCATTGAAGAAGACATTGATGCCATTAAAACCGAGAACCTGTATGCATTTGACGGAACTGCTGCATACTCATTAGGTCAGGGTCAATAAAATAAATCATTCAAAAAACAGATCATGGAAAACAACAATAAAGTAACACTGATTGATGGAACCTTTAGTATTGCAGAAGCAAAAGATGTTTTAATCAATATGTTTACGATGAAAATAAATTTTCATCAACAAAAAAATGTAAGCCATATTGAAAGGTTTGGGAAACCAGATGAAGCTTCAAAAGAAAAAGTAGCTTTCTTGAAATCAGAACTGGCCAAACTTGAATCTTTAATTGAAAAAGCGGGTAGCAACACAACATTAAAAGTCACCTCAGCCATTCATATTGATTATATCAATGAACCAGCATAATTTTTTTGAAGGCCGGTCAATTGTTATAGCAACCAAGCATAAAAAACAAAATGCAATGGCGGCACTACTCGAAAAAGAGTTAGGTGTTAGCTGCATTGTACCCGAAAATTTAGACACCGATATGCTCGGTACTTTTAGTGGCGAAATTGAAAGGGACTTAAGCCCATTAGATGCTGCTAGAAAAAAGTGCTTGCTTGCCATGGAGCTTACAGGCACCGATTTAGCGGTAGCGAGTGAGGGGTCATTTGGCGCCCACCCATTACTTTATTTTTTACCTGCCAACGACGAATTACTTATTTTCATAGATCAAAAAAATGAACTAGAAATTGTAGTTCGTGAAATTTCTACAAAAACAAATTACAATGCCAAAGAAGTAAGCTCCGAAGAAGACTTATTGGCATTTGCACAAAGCGCACAATTCCCAAGCCATGGTCTTATATTAAAAGATAAAAAAGAGGGATTCTCTTCCATTGCAAAAGGGATTATCAATACCAAGGAATTACTCGAAACTTTTGCAAAGTTTAAGGAAAGCAATGAAACGGTTTATGTAGAAACTGATATGCGCGCGCATTTGAATCCATCTAGGATGCAGTTGATTGAAGAAACCACAGAAAAACTAATCAAAAAAATAAAGACTACCTGCCCTAGTTGTCATACCCCCGGATTTGGAATTAAAGAGTCAACGCCTGGATTGCCTTGCGAAAACTGTAAAGCACCTACAAAAAGCACTTTATTTCATGTATATGCTTGTCAAAAATGCAATCATACACATGAAGCCTATTTCCCCAATGGCAAACAAGAAGAAGATCCTACCTACTGCGATAGGTGCAATCCATAAACAATCATTATGCAAACAAATGCGATAGAAGCTGCTGTTACAGCGTTAAAAAAAAATGAAATTATTGGATTGCCAACCGAAACAGTATACGGATTAGCAGGCAATGCCTATAGCGAGATAGCTGTTGAAAAAATATTTGCTTTAAAAAATAGGCCGCATTTTAACCCACTCATTGTTCATATAAAATCTGCGGCAGCACTTACACTGGTTGCTAAAAATATTCCATGGGTAGCCGTGCAATTAGCAGATGCTTTTTGGCCTGGTCCGCTAACACTGGTTTTAGAAAAACAAGATCACATACCAGACCTAGTTACGGGAGGTAAAAATACAGTTGGTGTTAGGGTACCCAACCATCCTGTTGCACTTGAACTATTAGAGCAATTAGATTTTCCATTAGCCGCACCAAGCGCCAATCCATTTGGATCGATTAGCCCTACTACTGCAAAACATGTAGTGGATTATTTTACAGACTCGCTTACTATTGTTTTAGATGGAGGTAGTTGTGATAAAGGTATTGAGTCTACGATTGTTGGATTCGAAAATGGACAAGCTATTTTGTACAGACAAGGTAGTACCAAAGCGGAAGACATTGAAAAAATTACTGGCCCCTTACAAATACGCGTTCATGCAAACAACGAATCGGTACTAGCACCTGGCATGCTGTCTAAACACTATGCACCTAGTACATCAACAATATTAACCAGTGATATTACTTCGATCATTCAAAAATATTCGGATAAACGAATTGGTGTTTTACAATTAAGTCCTAGCACCCTACCAAGCTTTGTGATAGCAGTAGAAACACTTTCACAAACTGGAAATTTAGAAGAAGCTGCTAAAAATTTATATGCAGCCATGCACCGTTTAGACCATCAAAACCTAGATTTCATCATTGCCCAAAAAATGCCAGCGATTGGCATGGGCCTTGCCATAAACGATAAACTAGAAAGAGCTGCAACAACATGAAATACCTAATAAAAAATATAGCCGTAGTTAATGAAGGAAAAACATTTTATTCCGATGTTCTCATTAACAACCAGCGCATAGAAAAAATTGCAAGTAGTATAAACCTACCTGCTAACGCAGATGTAAAAGAAATAAATGGCGAAAACCTACATTTACTACCTGGCTTTATAGACGATCAGGTGCATTTTAGAGAACCTGGCTTAACCCATAAAGCAACCATTGCTTCCGAGTCAAAAGCTGCCGCTGCTGGTGGTATCACGTCTTTTATGGATATGCCTAATACCATTCCAAACACATTAACGCAAGCGTTACTTGAAGAAAAATATGCGATTGCATCTAAATCCTCGGTGGTTAATTATTCGTTTTTTATGGGCATCAACCAAGATAATTTGGAAGAAGCCCTTTTAACCGATCCAGAAAATGTATGTGGCATCACAGATGATGGCCTCTACTTTAACAACGATCACGGCATATTAGCCAACTATCCAGATTATCTAGAAAAATTATTTGCAAGAACATCCATACTAACAGCTCTTCATAGTGAAGATGACAGTATTATTAAAACCAATACTGATAGATACAAAAAAGAATTTGGCGACAATATACCATTTAACCACCACCACCTTATCAGAACAGAGGAAGCCTGCTTTGAAGCCACTAAAAGAGTTTTAGATATTGCCAAAAAACACAATAACCGTCTTCACTTTTTTCATATTTCTACACAAAAAGAAGCTGCGTTATTTGAGCAGCAACAAAACATCAGAGATAAAAGAATAACTGCAGAAGCCTGTGTGCACCACTTATGGTTTACAAGTGAAGATTATGATGCGCTAGGTTCAAAAATAAAGTGGAACCCTTCCGTTAAAACACCACAGGATAAAGAGGGACTCATTCAAGCACTACTCGATAATAAAATAGATATTATTGCTACGGACCATGCGCCACATACGATAGAAGAAAAAAGTGGCAACTATACCAAAGCTATGTCGGGTGGGCCGCTCGTGCAACACGCGCTACCTGCTCTACTAGAATTATACCATCAAAATAAATTACCGCTGCAAAAAATTGTAGAAAAAACAAGCCACCATGTAGCTGAAATTTACAGACTAAAAGAGCGTGGTTATATTAGAGAAGGCTACTTCGCAGATTTGGTGATGGTGGATCTCAATAATAATTGGACCTCAACAAAAGAGAACCTATTGTACAAATGTGCTTGGTCACCATTTGAAAACTATACTTTTAAAAGTAAAGTGATCAGAACATTTATAAACGGTAATGTGGTTTACGACAATGGCGCGTTTAATGAAAACGACAATGGAATGCGGTTGAAGTTTGAGAGAGATAGATAAAATGATACAAAATTATCGCTGCTTAATTAATACCGCACTTACAATTGGACGCTCATTACCATTATCGCCCGGACGATTTAACAATTGACCGCCAGCAATCATCGAACTTGAGCCACCTCCATCTAAATTAACCGCATTAGTGCATCCCAAATTTTTTAATGCAGCCGCTAATTCAACAAGATTTAGACCAGCATAACCAGCTGCGGTATTATCACCTTCAACTACTAGTAATATAATTAATCCAGCATCGGTATATCCTATAGCTGTTCTGGGGCGCGAACTCGTGTTATTTATACTTATCAGCTCCTGTATATCTGAAATATTAACGACATTATTACGAATCAACATAGGTGAGCCACCTATTGCAGAATGAATATTCCACAGCGTGCCACCTGTTGGAAATGTTTCATTGGGAACAGGATTTGGAGCTGCTCCTTCGGCATTACTGCTAGGACTTGGATATTGATAAATGAGTTCATTCCCTGTTCCTACATGATAAATCCACGCAACACTAGGATCTCCGCTTGCACTTACTCCAAATGCAGCCCTAGTAGGAAAATAGGTAGTCGCAGTGCCATTAAAATTTCGGGATAATGTTTTGATATTTGCAGAAAAAACGGGCGCTCCATTAAATTTCACCAAACTATAAGATTGATTACCCCCAAAATAACCTCCATTGATTGAAGCCAACACTTTACCTGTTTCATCTTTACTAAAATCACTTAGCTTTTTTGCTGTTGTTGAAATAGTGGGCTTAAATTCAAATAAATTATTTTTTGATGAGTACGCCACACAAAACATTTTTGTCTTTTTGCCTGCATGGATACTATCAAAATAATACAATTCAATTCCATCAGGAAAAGTTGCATTAATTAATGTAGCGTAATTCCATCCTGCCGGCAAATTCATTAGTTTGGCCTTTGGCACAACGGCAACAGGAGGCGTCGGAGTTGGTGCTGGCGCTTTTTTACAAGCTACTACACTAACAACTAAAAGAAACGATAAAAAATAAAGTGAAATCTTTTTCATAGTATATCTATGATTTTTGGCTTACTTATTAATGGTTTCATAATAAAAAAATACTTCACCGTTATAACCATATTGCCTATTCATATCCATCATTTGCTTTAACATCGTTTCATTTACCCGGTAACCGTCCCCTAATGAAGTAAGTATACCCGGAATGACCTTATGTTTTAAAGTCGGTGGAACCTGCAAATTCAATTCTTTAAGTATTTTTTCATACGCTTTAATTTCATACCGGTACAATTGCGGAATAATTAAATCTGCATAACCACCATTCAACCACGCTGGCCAATCTTGCAAATAATTTTCTTTACTCCATGGATAAATACTAGGCGCCCAAGACACCATGCAATTGGCTCTTTGTTTTTTTACAAGCTGGTATAATGATTTACCAAAACCACTTACTTTATCAGCCTTCCACTGAAGAAATACACTATCCTTTGAATTACTTGGAGGCATTTTGCCGCCAAATTCTTTTTTGTACAACTCAATAGAATATGGATCATACCCCCCTTCGCTAGGCATTGCTGGTAAACGATCGTCCCCTTGTATACCATCAACATCATACTTTTTTACGACTTCTAATACAAGTTGTTGCAAGAAATCTTGTACTTGTGGGTTTAAAACATTCCACCAAAAAAATCCATTTTTTTTGAGCAACTCGCCTTTACTATTTCTCCCTACCCATTCAGGATATTTTGCTAGCCAACCTTGTTGAGCGCTATCTTTATACGCATAAGATGCGCCAAATTCAAACCAGGCATGCACTTTTAAGCCCAATTTATGGCCTTCATCTACAAACGTTGCCAAGGGATCAAAATTGCCGTAAACCGGTGATTGTGGTATTCCAATATATTTATTGAGCACTTCACTGGGATACATAGTTACACCTCCATTCCAAACAACCACAAAAATATCAGTCAATCCATTTTTTTTGCAATTCAACACCGTTTGCTTCACATTATTAGGCGTAAGCATCGCGTCACTTGCTACATTGGTAATCCATGTACCACGAATTTCTTTTTGAACAGCTTGTGCATTAGTAAAAAAAGAAAGGACTAAAAAGATAAATAAAGGAATAATATTTTTCATACTAAGCTTGCGTTTGACGGTATTCGAGGTATCGATTGTATAAATGATGGGCTTGTATATATGCAGACTGTGGACTCATAAAATGACTGAACTCAAAAGTAATTGCCTTGTCATAACCAGCTCTTTTAGCTGCTTCAAGTTTCAGTTTTAACTTTTCAAACTTGATGGGTAAAAATTTGATGGGCATATCTCTATCAAACGACTCGGTGTTTGTCCAACATTGAAGCTTATACTTATCTGCCAATAATTTATTGACTGCCAAAAATTGATCTAACTCATAATAATCGACATGACCATCCTGAAATGCAACAGCATCAATAGATTGATGTATGCCATCAAAGATTTCATTCCATTCTTGTTCATGCTCTTTCACTGAAATGGCATCCGCTTTTGATAAAGCCGAAGTACTTGCCATAACAGATTTTTTACCATCTATCCATGGAGAAATAAATACTGGTAGTTGTTGGCTTATTTCTTTACACATATTGCCTA
>JBIIZN010000137.1:0-3447 GCA_044346275.1 Sediminibacterium sp. | reverse complement strand
AGCGCAACTGTCATTGCAAAAGATACCGTTGCTGCAACATTTAGTTACGATGGTAAAGTAGTGAAGTTTTCTTTCGCTCCAGAAAAGCGCTCTCGCAACAATATTAGATTTACTGGTTTTAACACCGGAAATACTTTTAACGGAACAGCGCAGGACGCAGATGGCAACAATTTTACTTGGTCTGCTGTGTATGCTTCTGCATCTAAGCCTGACACTGCATCAAATGCAGGTGGCCGTGGCCGTATGGGCGGTGGCGCTGGTGCGGGCGCAGGCAAAATGGGAAAAGTTACTTTTCCAATGATGGGCTTTGGCGTAGATTCTTTAACAGCTAATACGCAGGCTTATTTAATTAAAAACGCAACGGTTTGGACTTCAGAAAAAGAAGGCATTTTACAACAAACAGACGTACTCGTTAAAAACGGTAAGATTGCTAAAGTGGGCAAAAACTTATCCGACGCAAATGCAAAAGTTATTGATGGCACCGGCAAACACGTAACAGCAGGTATTATTGATGAGCACTCACACATTGCATCTGCTTCAACCAACGAAGGCGGACAAAGCGTAACATCAGAAGTACGTATCCAAGACAATATCAATCCAGACGATATCAATATTTACCGTCAATTAAGTGGTGGTGTTACAACCTCTCACATTTTACACGGTTCTGCAAATACCATTGGTGGTCAAACGCAGTTAATTAAATTAAGATGGGGCGCTGACGATGAGGGCTTACTATTTAAAGGTGCCGATCCATTCATCAAATTTGCACTTGGAGAAAACGTAAAACGTACGTCTTCCACACAAGGCAACAACCGTTACCCAGACACTAGAATGGGCGTAGAACAAGTGTTAAACGATGCGTTCGCAAGAGCAAAAGCATACGAAGCAGCACTTGCAAAAACCCCGGCTACTAGACGCGATCTAGAATTAGACGCACTTGTAGAAATCATGAACAAAAAGCGTTTCATTACTTGTCACTCATATGTACAAAGTGAAATTACAGCGACGATGCGTATTGCAGAAAAGTATGGATTTAAAATAAACACATTCACACACATTTTAGAAGGTTATAAAGTAGCTGATAAAATGAAAGCGCACGGTGTAGCTGCATCAACCTTTTCTGATTGGTGGGCTTACAAAGTGGAGGTTACAGATGCCATCCCTTACAACGCCGCTATTATGACAAAAGTGGGTTTAAATGTTGCGATCAATTCTGATGATGCAGAAATGGCGCGCCGCTTAAATCAAGAAGCTGCAAAGAGCGTAAAATATGGTGGTTTAACAGAAGAGGAAGCTATTAAAATGGTGACCATCAACCCAGCTAAAATGTTGCACGTTGATAGCAAAGTAGGAAGCATTAAAGCAGGTAAAGATGCTGACCTTGTAGTATGGAGCGATAATCCATTAAGTATTTATGCGAAAGCTGAAAAAACAATGGTGGATGGTATTATTTATTTTGACCGCGAAAAAGATGCACAAATGCGCAAGCAAGTGCAAGCAGAACGTAGCCGCTTAGTGGCTAAAATGGCGGGCGAAAAAAGAGCGGGAAGACCAACCGTACCAGCAGCACCAAGCTTTAAAGAAGTACATATTTGCAACGACCACTCCCATAAATTAGGTATGCTTGAAATAGAGGGTGAAGAAGTGGCAAACCAAAACGATAACAAATAAACTGTAGCGACATGAAAAAAATAATAGTTACACTAAGCGCGCTTGTATCATTCACTGCTGCAGTATTTGCACAAGATGATGTTTACCCGGCCGCAAAACAAAGTAAAAAAACAGCCATTGTGGGTGCCACCGTACACGTGGGCAATGGACAAGTCATAGAAAACGGAACCGTTGTATTTGACAATGGAAAAATCGTTTATGCTGGTGACGCAGCCGCTGCGCCAAAAGCAGAAAACACCATTGATGCAAAAGGTAAGCAGGTATATCCAGGCTTAATTTTACCATCTTCTAATTTAGGTTTACAAGAAATATCTGGTGTTAGAGGTAGTACCGATATCAACGAGATAGGCGAGTTTAACCCAAGTGTACGTAGCATTGCAGCGTATAAAGCAGAGTCTGTTATCGTTAACACCTTAAGACTTAACGGTATTTTACTTGCACACACCATTCCGGGTGGTCAGCTCATTGCTGGTCAGTCATCTGTGGTACAATTAGATGCATGGAACTACGAAGACGCAGCGTATAAAACAGATATGGGTATGCATTTCTATATGCCTAGCTTGTTATCAAGAGGCGGTGGCCGTGGCTTTGGAAGAGGCTTTGGTGGCGCTGCTCCAGCAGGTGATCCCACCAAAGAAGCACTTGATAAAATCGAAAGCGTAAAAGCCATTTTTAGAGAAGCGAAAGCGTATCACCAAAAAGGAGCCGACAAGCAAATCAATTTAAAATTAGAAGCAACCAAGGGTTTATTTAACCGCACACAAAAATTATTTGTGCATTGCGATCAAATAAAACAAATGATTGTTGCTATCGATTTTGTTAAAGAGTTTGGTTTTGACGTTGTACTTGTTGGTGCAAGTGAAAGCTGGCAAATTGCTGATTTATTAAAAGCCAATAACATTGCCGTAATCTTAACACAAGAACATAGTTTACCTACCACCGATGATGACGACATTGATCAGCCTTACAAAGCAGCAAGCGTTTTACAAAAAGCGGGCGTGTTGTTTTGTTTAAATGATGACGATCCTCAAAACCGAGGTAGAAATCTAATGTTTAACGCTGGAACCGCCGCTGCATATGGTTTAGGTAAAGAAGGTGCCCTTCAAGCCATTACCTTAAATGCTGCAAAAATTTTAGGTGTAGATGATAAAACAGGTACCCTCGAAGTAGGTAAAGACGCTAACATTGTAATTAGCGAAGGCGACATTTTAGACATGAAATCTAGTATTGTTACAGACGCATTTATACAAGGCCGTGCGGTTGCTATCACAAGCAAACACAAACAGTTGTATGATCGTTACAAATACAAATACGAGATTAAATAAAGCACTTAATACGTTATCAAAACCCCGGCAAAACGCCGGGGTTTTTTGTAACTTTACACCATGGCTAAAAAACTTTTTTTGTTGGATGCGCTCGCCCTTATTTATAGAGCGTATTATGGACTCATCAGAAACCCGCGCATTACTTCTAAAGGAAAAAATACCAACGCTCAATTTGGTTTTACCAATACCTTAATAGATTTAATCAACAAAGAAAAGCCAACGCATATTGCCGTGTGTTTTGATACGCACGCACCCACCGAGCGCCACACCGACTTTACAGAATACAAAGCCAATAGACAAGAAGCCCCCGAAGATTTAATTGAATCTATTCCTGAAATTCAGCGCATCATTAGGGCTTTTAATATTCCGGTTATGGAACTGGATGGTTATGAGGCCGATGACGTTATTGGCACCCTTGCCTGGCAGGCTGCAGACAAAGGCTATGAAGTAT
>JBIIZN010000136.1:0-3460 GCA_044346275.1 Sediminibacterium sp. | reverse complement strand
AGCAGTAGGTGAAGGCCATACGGTAATATTTTGTGTAGCAGAGTCTTTACAGCCTATTACACTGGAGGTATACACATATTTGATAGGATACCTGCCAACACCAGCCGTTACTGGATTAAACACACCTCCCCCGCTCACTGCAGTGCCTGAGTAGGCAAAACTGCCCGGCACGTTCGTATCAAAACTAGCCTGTGTAATCTGACGCGCAGTAGCTTCGTTACAAATACCCGGCATGGTGGTAAAACTTACTTTAGGACTTTGATTAACAGTCGCTGTTTTAGCAATAGACTTACTACAACTAGCTGCATTACCAGAAAACGCTTTTAGGGTAATGGAATAATTTTTGGTAGCGGGTGTTTGGAAATTAGGGTAACGGTACGCATACACTTTACCAAAGGATGGCGATTCATCAATTGTTTTTTTAGTGAGGTCATTAGCGTCCCAATAAATTTCAAGTCTAGTAACATCTCCAAAATCTACCACCGATAAATTTTTAATCCGCACCGAATCATTGCTACAAAGTGTAGTAGGCGCAACTATCTCAAAATCAGGTGTTGGATTAGCGCCGTTAACGGTAAAGCTACTGGTTAAAGAATCGACACAACCAAAAGACGTTACTTTTAATGACACACTATACACCGCCGACTTGTTGTATTTTACCCCAGGATTTTTAGCCGTTAGTTGCGCAGGTGTAAAGGTAGGCCCAGGTGCAATAGCAGGACTCCCTGCATTAAAATTCCACTGGTAAGAAAAATTAGTAGCACCATCTGCAGAGCTTGTACTATCTGTAAAAATAGCATTTGCATCATTTAAACAAACTTCGGGTAGCGTAAATCCAACTTTTGGAATGGAATGAATAAGTAAGGGACTCGCCAATTTAAAAGTATCGCTTTTACAACCGGAGCTTGCTTCTGCAATAAGCCATGGATTTCTATTTCCCCAAGTAGGGTAGGTTGTTGTTTGAGGTGTAAAACTATTTGAATTGATAATACCTTTACCATCATCTAAATTCCAGAAACTTTTTTGTAGCGTTCCATTAGTGATGGACGAGTTTTCTGTAAAGTTTATAATTTTATTTACGCAAGTATTTGTTGTAGCGGTAAATGCGGCAATTGGTTTTGGCGTTATTTCAATATTTTTTGAAAATATATCTGAAACGCAACCATTTTTAGAAGTTACTTTTAGAGTAACAGGATAGTTTCCAACGCCACTATATTTAATGGGTTTAATATTTGAACTGGTGGTATCAAGTAATTTTCCATCACTAAAATTCCAATTCCATCTAGCACCAGTAATTGCTGGGGTATTAAAATATACAGAGTCTTGAATACAACCAGTTTGAGTAGACGTAAAATTGGCAAATACACGCTCCGAATTTAACTCAATGGTTTTTGTTGCAACACCGCAGGCAGTTGATGCAGATGTAATGGTGTAAACGCCATCATTGAGGTTGGTGAAATTATGAATAACCAAATTAGCGCCAGTACTAGAAAAATTATTAGGCCCAGTCCATGTATATGTATTAGCGTCCTCCGATACTGCATTGATGGAAGCAGTTGTATTATAGCATATGGGCTGATTGTTTGAAAAGATTTCTGTATTTTTTGTTGCATCAATGAGTTGAATTACGTTGCTACCAAAATCAGAGAAATAACCATAACGAGCAGTTGAACTTGCTCCCCCTTGAATGACGCTTACGTGAAATTTCCCTTTACTATTTTCAATTAATGCATTTACGCCACCTGTGATGACTGTGGAAGGGATATTTAATCTTGCATACATCCATTCATTATTACTACCTAATACAGGGTTAAAGGCGCTAGCGTTAATAAGGGTGTTGCTTCCATTAATTGTAAAATCATTGATACTATTTTTTGGAGCTAATACGTTTAAAAAAAAGCTACCAGTGCTTGAAGCCCTTGTAACACTGATACTTTTTGATCCTGTACATTTTATGGATGGTATTATTGCGCCCCCTAGCTCACAACCAAAACCTGTGATATGAAAAATATGAACGGGTTTATCTGAATTTACAAAACAGGAGTTTTCGCTTAAAGTTCCTTTGTAATAATCGCCTGCCTGAAGTGTTGCAACAGTTGCTCCATTTACTTTTACAACGGTATTGTTTTCGATGGCAAAAACGTAATAAAAATCGGGACTATTAAAGTAGCCTTTAATGACAATAAATTCTTGCCCTGCAATATTGTCTGGAATGAGTTGGTCGCCAGCAGTATCTGAACAACCTTGTCCCGTATAAAAAAGGGAGTCGTCTTTTGTAGAGATACAAATGGGTTTATTGGAAGTAACAAGGGTGCCTCCTGGCCTTTCTGTTGCTATATTATTTGTAGCTGAGCAGGTATAGGTTTCTCCTTTTTGTAAAGTGATGGTAAAAGGAACACCAGCAGCATGACCCATTATGCTATATTTTGGTCTAATAGTAACCTGGGTATTATTTTCTGTAGCTAGAATTATAAAATCGGTGGTATATAGTGGAAGCGGTCTTCCTATAAATCCCATTTGAAAGGGGAGTGTAAATTTTGTACCAAGTGCGTTTTTACCTTTTAGTGCATAGATATCTCCATTAGAACCATTGGCAATATCATAATAGCAAGAGATGGGGCTATTGGATCTTATGAGTAAACCTTTATTGCTAACTGTATTTGGCGTAGTATTTTCTATTTGCGTAATTACCGTGGTGAGATTTACGGAGTTCGAGCTATTGGCTGGAATATCTATGCTAATGGGGGAAAAGCCAGGATTTGCTGGTTGAGAAATGGTAATCGAAGCAGCTGTGTTTGAAGTTGAAAATCTTAAAAAAATGGGTCTGTCACCATGCGCTTCTTGTAGGTCTGGAGCAGCAAACCAAAAAGTGGTATCGGTTTGAGCACTTGCTACATTAAAGAATAAAGCAAGGACTGTCAAAATGAAGAGGTGCGGGCTTCTACAATTCATTATTGCTATTTTCTTGGTCAATTTTCAAATCTTGCTCCTTCAGTACTGCAAACTACTAAAAACGGCTTTAAAATTGTCATAATTTATTTATCTTGAACACCTTAAAACGATTTATAATGAAAAGACGCAACTTTCTAAAAAATAGTAGCCTTGCTGCAGCTTCTGTGGCATTTATGCCAAGTGCAAACGTTTTTGCAAATTCATTGGCGAGTAATGTCAAAATTGGCATTATTGGCGTAGGATTAAGAGGTCAAAGCCATCTAGATTTACTTCTAAGACGCAAAGATGTTGACGTTGTTGCCATTTGTGATATTAGCGACTATATGTTAAATAGTGCAAAAGAAGATATTACTAAGTCTGGTAAAAAAATGCCAGCTATCTATACCGGGGATAATTATGCGTGGAAGCGTATGTTGGAAAAAGAAAAACTAGATGGGGTTGTCATTGCTACACCTTGGGAGTGGCATAAACCAATGATTGTGGGTTCTTTAGAAGCGGGGGTAAAATA
>JBIIZN010000135.1:0-3462 GCA_044346275.1 Sediminibacterium sp. | reverse complement strand
TATTGAAACTGCTTATAAAAAATAATATCATTTGTTGGTTCTTGTTTTGCGCAATGTGTTTGGTGCAATTGAATGTAAATGCGCAAACGAACATGCAATCAATATCGCAAACAAGCATTGGCGCGAGGCCTAATATTATTCATATTATTATTGATGATATTGGTTACGATGATTTTTCGAGTTATGGATCTCGTTATTATAAAACACCGCATATAGATGCACTTGCAAAAGAAGGAACACGTTTAACTAATTTTTATGCACCACATGGAACCTGCACACCAACACGAGCGGCTATCATGACAGGGCGCTATAGTCCGCGCGTAAATGATAGAACCGGACTCGGTGTTTTATTTCCGACAGACACAAAAGGACTGGATAGTACTAAAGAAATTACGTTTACCAAACAGTTACAAAAAGTTGGATATGCAACGGCACTTGTGGGTAAATGGCATTTAGGCCACTTGCCAAAATTTTTACCACCGGCTCATGGTTTTGATCGCTATGTGGGCATCCCTTATCCCAACGACCATGGGCCCGAAAGGCTTGGTAATACAGGATCTAGGGGCTATCCGCCTATACCGCTTATGCGCGATAGTGAAAAAGTAAAAAATTTAAACAACAACGAACTCGCAGAACTGCCAGCACAGTTTATAAGAGAAGCTTGTGCTTTTATCAAAGAAAAAGCGGCTAGTAAACAACCCTTTTATTTACAGTACTCCAATATTGAAACACATACACCGTATTTTATTCCAAAGGGTTTTGAAGGGCGTTCTGGTTATGGTGCATTTGGTGACGCAGTTGCCTACATCGATTATACAGTTGGTATATTAACTGGGTATCTTAAACAATTAGGGCTCGAAAAAAACACACTCATAGTTATTCATTCTGATAACGGACCCTTAGTAGAAAAATATCCAGAGCTAGAAGATAGCTACGGAAAATTTGGCCTAGTAGACACCAGTTTACAACATGTATTACGGGATGGAAAATACCAGCAGCGTTTTGAAGGTGGTGTAAGATCGGCGTGTTTTGTAAAATGGCCAGGTGTTATTGGATCAGGTGGCGTCAATCAAAATATATATAGTGGTGTAGATTTATTTACAAGTTTTTTACAAGCAGCAGGCGCTGAAATGCCCGCAGCTAGAGTCATTGATGGAAAACCCATGATTGAAAGTATCATTACAAATAAGCCAGTACGTAATACTTTTTATGCATTTGCACCGCAAAAAGAAGTGCAAGGCGTTAGGTATAATAATTGGAAATTGGTAATTGATAAGCGTGGTGGTAAAACTTCGCTACTACTTTTTAATTTGGCAAATGATCCTAGTGAATTAAATGATCTTGCATCAAAAAATAAAAACATTGTACAAACAATGTATAACTTAGCTACGTCGGCAGAACAAGCTATTGTAAATAATTTGCCACTGCAAGAAACAAACAACTTTAATTTTTAGCATTGAAAAAACAATCTCAATTATATCTCATTGTTTGTTGTGTTCTTTTTTGGGCATGTACTTCTGGAGACAATGCTGCAAAAGCGATTCAAGATTCTATTCAAGCAAAAAAAGATTCGATATTACATTGTACTAGTAATATTCCTAACCGGTTTGGTGTTGGCGGAACAGATACATCAAGTATTGTAAAAGGTGTTGCAGATAAAGCGGGCATGGTATTTATAAAGGGCGGCACCTATGCCATGGGTGCATCAGATAAAACTGGCCGTACCGATGAATATCCGCAGCACAATGTAACGGTTTCTAGTTTTTGGATGGATACCACCGAAGTTACGAATGCACAGTTTGCAAAATTTGTAGCAGCTACTGGCTATGTTACCACCGCCGAAAAAGCACCGGATTGGAATGAAATAAAAAAACAATTACCTCCGGGTACACCAAAGCCGGCACCTGAATTACTAGTGGCTTCATCACTTGTATTTGTAATGTCATCTACACCGGTAGATATGAATAATCCAGCATCCTGGTGGGCATGGACAAAAGGCGCCAATTGGAAACATCCACGTGGGCCTGGCAGTAATATTATAGGAAAAGATAACGAGCCCGTAACACAAGTATCATGGGATGATGCAAATGCTTATGCCCGCTGGGCTGGCAAGCGTTTACCTACAGAGGCAGAGTGGGAATTTGCAGCAAGAGGTGGACTCAAAAATCAAACATTTCCTTGGGGTAGTGAGCCTGTAGAAAAGGGTGCGGCAAAAGCTAATATTTGGCAAGGAACTTTTCCAAACACCAACACGGGCGCAGATGGCTATATGCGCATTGCGCCCGTTGCAAAATACGCCCCCAATGCTTACGGATTATATGATATGAGTGGTAATGTTTGGGAGTGGTGTTCGGATTGGTATGATGCCAATTATTATGCAAGTGTTGTAGGACAAAGTTTGCAAAACCCTTTAGGTAGTAACAAAAGTTTTGATCCAGACGAACCAACCATTCCAAAAAAAGTAGTGCGTGGTGGATCTTTTTTATGTCATGCATCATATTGTGCAAGATACCGTGTATCTGCGCGCATGAAAACAGCAACCGACACCGGACTGGAGCATACTGGATTTAGATGTGTGACAGACGCGTCATCTCAAAAAAAATAATAGCATCTTCACTAGTTAGTGTATTATTTTATCAATAACATCATACTGCAACAGTTCTAGCTTTTTCTATTCTGTTTTTGGTTATATTGAATCAAAATTGCGTATGAAAAAATGGATCGCTTGTTGCTTATGTATAAGCATGCTGCAGCTACAACTTACTGCACAAACCTACCAGCCCAATTGGGAGTCGCTAGATTCGAGACCTGTTCCTTCATGGTTTATGAATGAAAAGTTTGGCATTTTTATTCATTGGGGCGCGTATAGTGTTCCATCCTGGGGGCCACAGCATAGCTACTCGGAGTGGTACCAAAACGGCTTGCAAGCAGACAAAGACAACGTGCGCAAAAAATTTCACAAACTACATTATGGCGATATGTCTTACTATGGATTTGGTCCTATGTTTAAGGCAGATCGTTTTGATCCGGATGCTTGGGCTAAAGTGTTTGAGCAGTCTGGTGCTAAATATATTGTACTCACCAGTAAGCACCATGATGGCTTTGCCATGTGGCCTAGCAAAGAAGCAGATAAAACCTGGGGTTTTCCATGGAACAGCGTATCGAGTGGTCCCAAAAGAGATTTATTGGGTGATTTATTTAAAGCCGTACGAAAAACAAGTGTGCGGGCGGGCATGTATTATTCACTTTACGAATGGTACAACCCCCTCTATAAATCGGACATCAATAAATACGTAAGTGACCATATGTGGCCACAAATGAAAGACCTCATTAATACCTATCAGCCCGATGTTTTTTGGACAGATGGTGATTGGGATGTGTCGGATGCAAAATGGAAATCGCCAGAATTTTTAGCATGGTTGTATAACGAAAGTCCAGTAAAAGAAAAGATTGTTACCTATG
>JBIIZN010000052.1:0-11698 GCA_044346275.1 Sediminibacterium sp. | reverse complement strand
CCGTATTTGTTTTTTAATGTTTGAGTTAAAAAATCTGTTCCTAAACGTAAATCGTTAACCAGAACAGTACCTATTCATCTATTATTATGCCAACTGGTTTGCTAGGTCAAAATTTCAGGGTTTACCCTTACAACCTACCCAAATTGGCGAAAGCCTGTCAGAACGGGCGGCAAAGATGCAGTAAGTTTTGGTTTAGAAGTGTCAAATTTTCATTTTTAGGTGGTTTTTGGGCAATTTCTTTCTACATTTGCCCACCCAAATAAGTTCTTACCAGATGATAAGTAGAAGAAATATTCGTGTGAAAGTGATGCAGCTCCTCTATATAATAGAAACTGCCGATGCAGGAGCCAAGTTACCAAAACCGGTGCAAGTGCTTAAAAAACAGCTTGATCTGAGTAATGAGCTATTCGTTTACCTCCTTTATTACATTACAGAAGTTGCCCGTTACGCTGAAACCAGTGCCTTTAACAGAGCTGCACGCAACCTTCCTTCTAACGAAGATTTAAACGTAAATACCAAAATTGCAGGTAATTCACTTTTATGGGAAATTATAGAAAGTGATAGTTTTAAAGAAGCTTTAGAGGTATTTAAGCCGCAAAATATTATTTCAAAAGACCTTTTAAAAAAGACTTTTGATGCACTTACGGCGTCTGATATTTATCAGCTGTATACCGCCAGCGACACTAGAGATAAGGCCAAAGAAAAAGAAATCATCAAATTTATTTTCACCAACCTCATGCTTCCCAATGAAGCATTTATTGAGCATATCGAAGAAGTATTTCACAACTGGGACGATGATGCCGATATGATGGAGCAGCTAGTATTAAACTATATTCAAAAACCAGCTGGGGTTAACATATTAGAAATGGTTGGCACCGAAAAATGGCAGTTTGCGCAAAGCCTACTAGAAACAACCATCGACAAAAAAGAAGTGGCTGCCGATTTAATTAAGCCTAAATTAAAAAACTGGGATGCAGAACGTATTGCACTACTGGATATGATTTTGATGCGTATGGGTGTTTGCGAATTGTTGTTTTTTGAAACAATTCCAACCAAAGTAACCATTAATGAGTATATTGACTTAGCAAAAGATTATAGTACCGCACAAAGTGGTCAATTTGTAAACGGTATTTTAGATAATATTCATAAAGAATTAACCGAGTCTGGTAAGATTCAAAAGGTTAATTTTAATACTTCAAATAACAAAAAAAAATAGAAATGAACAGTTTAAGTTTAGTATTGTTAGCAGGCAATCCAAAAGAAGGTGGAGGCGGTATGGTACAATTAGTAATGATGGGTGCCATTATTTTAGTTTTCTGGTTATTTATGATTCGTCCGCAAGCTAAAAAAGCAAAAGACCAAAAGAAATTTATTGATAACATGCAAAAGGGTGATCGTATTGTTACCATCGCTGGTATTCATGGAACTATCAATAAAATCAATGAAGATGGAACACTTCAATTAGAAGTTAGCCCAGGTAGCTACCTTAAAATTGAAAAGTCTTCAATTAGTATGGAATGGACTTTAGCGATTGCTAAAGCTGCAAATGCTTAAAATTGGCATTACAGGAGGCATTGGTGCCGGTAAATCTACGGTAGCAGGTATCTTTAAAGTGCTGGGTGCACCTGTGTTTGACGCCGATGCCACTGCAAAGAACATATTGAATTCTGATCCTCAATTGCGTAAACAAATTACCGCTGCATTTGGATCTGAAACTTACAAAAACGGGTTGCTAGACAAAAAATATCTAGCAACCCTTGTTTTTAATAATCCTGACCAGCTTGCAAAACTTAATGCCCTGGTGCATCCCGCAACCATTGAAGCGGCGAATGTATGGGCCAAACACTGGGAGGAGCAAGGCAGTCCTTACATTTTAAAAGAAGCCGCTTTATTATTTGAAGCTGGCACCAATGTTGGACTCGATTTTATCATTGGCGTTACTGCAGCTGAGGATCTGCGCATAGCTAGGGTAATGGAAAGAGATCATGTTCCGCGCGAAGATGTGCTAAAGCGTATGCAACATCAACTAGATGATACTAAAAAAATGGAGCGTTGTAATATTGTGCTTGATAACAATGAAAAAGCTCTACTGATTCCGCAGGTGCTAGCCCTGCATCAACAATTTATTTCTTAATTACTTCTTCAATTACTTTTCCTACTGCACCATTTGGCATTTGTACTTTTAATAGAGCTGCAAGTGTTACGGCAATATCCGTCATGTAGGTTTCTTTGTGTGAGCTTCCTTTATTGATACCATACCCATACCATAATAATGGAATATGCGCATCATACGGATACCATAATCCATGCGTAGTGCCAGTGCTGCCACCATCTATATAGCCAGGTTTAAATATGATTTGAACATCGCCACTTCTGCGCGGATAAAAACCATTCGCAAGCATTTCACGAAGCGTTTTATTAATTGGCGTTGTCATAATGTCTGAAGTTGGAAATGCATTTGCCACTGCTTCATTTTTTTTCATATAATCTGCAATCCATTTTTTTATGGGCGCATCATCAATTTTTGCAGAATCTAATTTGTTGTGGTTTAAATGCACTTGGTAATTGTACATACTTACCACTAAATTTTCGATACCATATTTTGCTTTTAATTGTGCGTTCATTTCTTTTTGAATACCTGCATCATTTACAGCACCACCTGGTAATTTATTTTCAGTCATAAACCCTGGAACATGCGCTACGGCGTGGTCTGCGGTTAAAAAAACCGTGTACTGTCCGCTTCCAACTTGAGCATCTAAGAATGTAAAAAACTTACCTAGTTCTTCGTCAAGTCTTATATAATCATCCACATTTTCCCATGAATTAGGTCCAAAAGAATGACCAATATAATCTGGAGATGAATAACTCACGGTAAGCATATCTGTATTACCGGTTTGTCCTAATTTTTCGGCAATAACAGCGGCCTTTGCCATTTCTGTAGTGAGTGTATTGCCGTGTGGCGTAGAAGAAATTTTACCGTAATCTTTGCCAATATATTTTGATAAATCGTAAGGAAATCCTAACGCATCTTTACCAAATGGTTTGCCTTCATACTCTTTTTGATCTGCTGTTGCATAATCGGCGTAAGTAGCAGCAGGGAGCGCAGTATTCCAACCAAGTTTGTATAATGAGTCAACTACTTTTCTATTGTTAAATTCAGTTACCCAAGTAGGTAATTGATTGGTGTAATAAGTGCTTGTAATAAAATTTCCAGAAGCCCCTTCATACCAATAAGCGCCCGTTGCGCTATGGCCTGCAGGTAAAATAGCGCCTCTATCTTTAATGGCAATACCTACTACTTTACTTTTAAAATTGGTAGCAAGTCTTAACTCGTCACCAATGGTGGTAGTTAGCATATTGCGTGGACTCATTTGACCATCGGCTTCGGTTTTGCTACCAACACCTTTTACAGTTTTGTCTTCACTGCAATACACGCTTCGCATGAGTTGATTGTCCCACCAGGCGTTACCTGTAATACCATGAATGGCAGGAACGGAACCCGTATAAGCACAAGTGTGACCACAAGCTGTAACCGTTGGGGTATAAGGGATAAAATTATTTTCGCAAGAGTAACCCTGGCTTAATAACCTGGTTAATCCACCATTTGCTTTAAATAAAGGTCTAAAACGAACTAAATAATCCCAGCGCATTTGATCTACTACAATGCCCACCACAAGCTTAGGTCTAGCCACTGCAGGCGCTAAACTAGCTTTTTGTGCTGCTGGTGTTGTTGTTTTTTGAGCGCTAACAGCTGTGCTAGCAGCTACCAAAAACAGGCCTAAAAGGCTTACAATCAAGTGCTTTTTCATATCAAAATGTGGATTAATACTCGTTTTTAACATATTTCAGCGACTAAGGTACACAATGGTGCATAAATCCAACGCTTATTAAGTGCATAAATAGATTAATTTTGCATCAATTTTTATTGATTACCAAAGAAATAATGATAATATATGGCAGACATCTTTGAGAAACTCCTTAAGAACGCTGGACCACTGGGTCAGCACAGAGAAAGAGCACATGGCTATTTTGCTTTCCCTAAGTTAGAAGGTGAAATAGGAAGTAGAATGAAATTTAGAGGCAAAGACATGGTTGTATGGAGCTTAAATAACTATTTAGGTTTAGCCAATCATCCGGAAGTGAGAAAAGCAGATGCGGACGCTGCAGCAGCTTATGGTTTAGCATCTCCAATGGGTGCGCGTATGATGAGTGGTAACACCGATCAGCACGAGCAACTAGAAAGTGAACTAGCTGCGTTTGTTTTTAAGCAAGACGCGATATTAATGAACTTTGGTTACCAAGGTATCATGAGTACCATTGATGCTATTTGCGGCAGACATGATGTGATTGTGTATGACGCAGAAAGCCATGCATGTATTATTGATGGTCTTCGTTTACATCCAGGACACCGTTATGTGTTTAAGCACAACGACCTTGAAGATTTCGAAAAACAAATGCAACGTGCTACTGCACTTATTGAAAAGCAAAAAACAGGCGGTATTTTAGTAATTACCGAAGGTGTGTTTGGAATGGCTGGCGACCAAGGAAAACTAAAAGAAATTGCTGCATTAAAAGGTAAGTACGATTTTAGATTATTAGTGGATGATGCCCATGGTTTTGGTACCCTTGGTAAAACAGGTGCCGGTGCTGGAGAAGCACAGGGTTGTCAAGACGCTATTGATTTATACTTTTCTACGTTTGCAAAATCAATGGCTTCTATTGGAGCATTTTTAGCTGGTGATAAAGCCATCATCGATTTTATTCGTTACAATATTCGTTCGCAAATATTTGCTAAGAGTTTACCAATGCCACTTGTGATTGGTAATTTAAAGCGCTTAGAAATGCTTCGCACCATGCCAGAACTTAAAGAAAAGTTATGGAGCAATGCATTAAAATTACAAGCGGGTTTAAAAGAGCGTGGTTTTGATATTGGGAAAACAGATACGCCAGTAACACCTGTGTACATGAAGGGTGGTGTAGAAGAAGCGACTGCGATGGTGATGGACCTCCGCGAAAATTATAAAATATTTTGCTCGATTGTAGTATATCCGGTAATTCCAAAAGGACATATTATTTACCGCTTAATTCCTACAGCAGCGCACACAGACGCTGATATCCAAGAAACATTGGTTGCATTTACTGAAACAAAAGCCAAGCTAGATGCAGGTGCTTACAAGGTAGAAGCGATTCCTGATATGGCGGAGAAAAAATAATTTGAAGGCATGTAAAAAGGCCCGCCGTTGGAATCAGTCCAATTTGGCGGGCCTTTTTTATTTTTAGATTGTTGCGTTTTTACAACTAACCACAATTATAAACTTTTGATCAGTTCATTAGCAAATGTTACATAGTCTGCATTTTTGCCAGTAGCCATCTCAATACATTTTTGTGCACTTGCTTTAGCGCTTACTTTATCGCCAAGCGCTTTTTCGATTCTCGCTTTTAATAAAACCATCCAGTATGCATCTTTACTTGCTTCAACTGCTTTGGTAATGTTTACTAGTGCTTTGGTGTAGTCTTTGTCAAATTCGTAATAAAAATTAGCAGCTGTATTGTAAGTGTTAGCCTGAATGTTATCTGCAGCTAAAGCTTTTTCTATTTGTGCACGAACACGGTCTTTGATATTGGTGCTAATAGGAACAGCAACTTGAACGTTACCCCATGTCATGTGAAGTTCACAAGTTTCTGCTGCTACATTGATAATTTGCATAGTAAAAGTTTCTGCAAATTTTGAAGCTTTTTCTGCTTTTACTTTTACGTGTACAACATCTTCAGCTTCTTTGTAGCCATCAGTTCCCCAGTTGTTAACGCCTTTATTAAAAATTACATCCCACATGTCTTTACCAGGAATCGCATAAATAACATAAGTGCCGGCTTCTAACTCGGTACCACCAATAGTTACTTTGTCTGTAAATTTAATTTTAGTTGCTGCGTTTGCTCCAAGGCGCCACATGCTACCAAGAGGCGCTAATTCACTTTTTTCTTTTAAAACGGTACGACCTTTAACGTTAGGACGAGAGTAGGTAAGTTCGATAGACCCCATACCAAAATCTTGTGTAATTTTTTGGGTGGTACTTGCCTGTGGCATTTTAATTTGAGCACTTGCAAAAGTTGTAACAAAAGCTGCTACGATGAAGAGTATTTTTTTCATAGGTAAAAATTTATGTTTTTAGAATAGCAAACCTAATACTATTTTTTAAATGCGGGATGAAACTGTTGTAAAGTATCTCTTAAAAAGTCGCGGTTGAGGTGGGTATAAATTTCGGTGGTGGTGATACTCTCGTGGCCTAGCATTTCCTGAACAGCCCTTAAATCGGCACCACCTTCCACCAAATGGGTGGCAAAACTGTGTCTAAAGGTATGCGGCGAAATCACTTTTGTGATACCAGCTGCAAGCGCTAGGCTTTTGATAATGTAAAATATCATTACCCTGCTAAGTGCATTGCCCCGTCTATTTAAAAACAAAATATCCTGGTTTTTTTCTGAAACGTTCTGGTGCGACCTTACTGTGTCTTTGTAAATTTTAATACACTTGATAGCGTCGGATCCAATAGGTACTAGTCTTTCTTTATCACCTTTACCAATGACTCTGATAAAGCCAATGTCTAGGTAGAGGCAGGAAATTTTGAGCCCTACCAGTTCACTTACCCTTAGTCCACAACTATACATGGTTTCTAAAATGGCTTTATTTCTAGTGCCTTCGGGGCTCGATAAATCGATGGTGCCAATGAGGAGTTCTATTTCTTCAAAGCTTAGGGTATCCGGTAATTTACGTCTGGTTTTTGGTGCTTCTAATAGGGTAGAAGGGTCGATGGTAACAAGCTGCTCAGTAAGTAAGTATTTATAAAAACTTCTGATACCGGAAATAATGCGGGCCTGTGTAGTAGCACCCATGCCAAGTTCTCCAATCCATTTCACAAAAGCCTGTAAGTCTTTGAGGGTAAGGGCTGCAGGTTTTTTTTCTTGGTTCACTACTTGTAAATACTGCGTTAGTTTGGTCACATCATGTAGGTATGCTTCCACCGAATGGTCGCTTAAAGATTTCTCCAATCGTAAGTAGGCTTTGTATCCTTTTTTATAGGCTTCCCACATCAGTTGTTTGTTTAAGTTGCAGTCTTTACCGGTTAATTTGGAAATGAAGGTAAGCTAACCGATATTGCGACACCAAATTTATTCAAAGTAAAGTCAAGAAATGCAGGTGAATCTTAAGTCGTTTAAACAGAAGGCAAAAAAACACGAAAAATCTTTTAAATGTTTCTTATCAAAAATTGGTCGTAAGCCTCCTAAAGATTTAGATAAAAATGCACCTGCCATTGATGCTGAAGTTTGGAAAGAAGTTGACTGTTTAAGTTGTGCCAATTGTTGTAAAAGCATGAGTCCAACATTTACAGCCACTGATATCAAACGAATAGCTGCGCATTTTTCCATTACACCTAAAGAGTTTAAAGAAAAATGGCTCGAATACGACGCCAAAGACAATGACTGGGTAAACGTATCTCAACCTTGTCAGTTCTTAAATTTGAGTACCAACATGTGTGCTATTTATGAGGTGAGACCCGCCGATTGTGCAGGTTTCCCGCACCTTAAAAAGAAAAAGTTTGTTGAATACCTGCATGTGCACAAGCAAAATATTTCTTACTGTCCTGCCACATTTAAGATGGTTGAAAAAATGATGGAGCGTTATTAAGCTAACATAGAGCTTATTAGATTTTTAAAAATAAACATCTTCAATAAAATATAGGGTAGGTTCATTTCCAGGTTCTATCATTATGGATATCACATCAAACTGAATGTTTTTGTAGTTTGGGTGTAGGTAGTGGTAATGGCAGGCTGCATTTTTTAAGTGCCTCATTTTTATAACTGAAATATGCTGTTCGGGATGGCCAAATTGAAGGCTGGTTCTTGTTTTTACTTCCACAAAATGAAGGGTATTGCCAATTGCCGCAATAATATCCAATTCCCAGTGATGGTGCCTCCAGTTTAGGTCAAGTAAGGTGTATCCGATATTTTGGAGGTAGGTGGCAGCCAGTTGTTCCCCTTGTTTTCCTGTTTGTATATTATTCTTGTTCATATAACAAAAAAGGGTATTTGGCGTTTTTATAAAAAAGGGAATATGTCATTTGATTATAGCGTTCATAAATTAACAGGTTCGGTGCAACATTATAGTTGGGGAGGCAATACATTTTTACCAAGGTTACTTAATATCGAAAATTCCAATCACGCCCCATTTGCGGAGTACTGGCTAGGCGTTCATAGTGGTGGACCATCTAGCATTGAAGTAAATAAGCAGCCTGTTTTGTTATCTGAAATAATTGCATCGGATCCAAAAGCGGCATTATCAGAACCTATTTTTAATCATTTTGGTGGACTTCCTTACCTTTTTAAAGTGCTTGATGTAAAGGATATGCTCTCTATTCAGGTGCATCCTACCAAAGAATATGCTAAGGTAGCTTTTGAAAAAGAGGAGGCGGCTGGCATCCCTTTAAATGCCCCCAACCGAAATTACAAAGATACCAACCATAAACCAGAGATTATGCTGGCTATGAGTGAGTTCTGGCTGTTACATGGATTTAAATCTGAAGCAAAAATTATAGAAACCCTCGAAAATACCGCAGAATTTCAGGTATTAGCACCCTTGTTCAGGGCAGAGGGATTACAAGGCTTGTATCAATTTTTAATGGAAATGGATCAGGCTCTGGTAGATAGTTTACTGAGTCCAGTTGTAAAAAGAGCACTTAGGTACAAGCAGGATGGAAAAATAGACAAAAACTGCCCAGAGTGGTGGGTTGCTAAATTATATGAGAATGGAGCGGGTATTACGCCTATAGATAGAGGTGTGTTTTCTATATATTTATTTAATATAGTTTGTATCAAGCCAGGTCAGGGAATATTTCAGGACGCAGGCGTTCCACATGCTTATTTAGAGGGGCAGAATGTGGAACTTATGGCCAATAGTGACAATGTTTTAAGAGGAGGCTTTACTCCAAAGCATATTGACGTTCCTGAACTCATCAAGAATATTAAGTTCGAGCATATTGAGCCCGTAATTATTGAAGGTACTAAGCCTTGTATGGGTGAAAGCGTTTATCCTGCTCCAGTTCAAGACTTTGGCATTGCTTCCATTACCCTTGATGGCTCCAATAGCTATTCACATGAAGCAAATAGTTTGGAAATGTTTTTAGTGGTTGAAGGCGGTTGTGTGGTTAATAACCAAATGAGCATAAAAACAGGTGAGGCTTTTGTTGTTTTTCCTGAGAATAAGTTAAACATACACGCTTCTGGTAAAACCCTTATTTATAGAGCATTTGTACCATCTCTGGTAGCTTATTCACAACATGAGGAAAATTGATGGTAGTCAGAATGTAACGAAGTACCTATTTTTGTTTCGAAACAGTATATACATGAAAATTTCTAGATCCATAATTGTTGCTTTAGTTTTAACCATCGTTGCTAGCGCGCTTTACAGAATCATGCCCAACAGGCCTATGGGCTTTGCACCTCAAATTGCTATTTCCCTTTTTAGTGGTGCCATTTGTATGAGAAATAAAAAATGGGCTTTTGCAATGCCTTTGGTGTCTATGTTTATTTCAGACTTATTTTTTGAAGTTTTATACATCAACCACTTAACGGATTATCAAGGTTTTTACAGTGGTCAGTGGCTTAACTATATTTTAATTGCTGGTCTAGCAGCTTTTGGATTTTTAATTCAAACTAAAAAAGTGGCATCAATTGCACTTGCTTTTATAGCTGGTCCTACCACTTATTTTGTACTATCTAATTTTAGCGTTTGGGCTTTTGGTGGTGGATGGAATAGACCTAAAACATTTGCTGGACTTATGCAGTGTTATGTAGATGGTGTTCCTTTTTATTGCAATAGCCTTTTAGCTACATTTATATTTGGTGCCGTGTTGTTTGGTGCGTATAGTTTATTCACCAAAAACAAGGAAGTTATCGCGTAGTTAGTTTATAAAAGATATTGCCAGGCACTTATTAAAGTGCAGTTGTAGCTTTTGAAACTTTTTTTAACCCCCATTAAAAATTGTTCAAATGATAGAGAGTCATACTATATACTCTTTTTTTAATTTCGCTTCATTTATATTATCAATCATTGTTTTTGTTGATGTTCTTTTGCAAATTAAAAGACCTTTAATATTAAAGGCATATTTTTTGGTACTGGTGTTTTCGGTAGGTGCCTATAGTTTCTTATTGTGGCTTAGTTTTGTTAACATATATATCCTTTTGTGTTTTCCTGTTTTTAAGTTTTCTATTTGGGCATCCATGACATTGATACTGTCCCATTTTTATATTTCGGATAACAAAACTTGGGTAAAATGGATTCTAGGGTTTGCGTGCTTAATTCTGCTTTATTCAAATACCAGAATGTATTATTTTTTAAAAGACTTTAATTATTCTGAAAATAATTTTGGGAGTTCAGTGATTGATGTTTTTACACAGAAAGTATCGTTTAAGGTGAATCTTTTTCCTCGACTTTTGTTGTTACTTACATTTACAGGTATCAATTTACGAATTGCTTATTTAATATTTCAGAAATCAGAGGATACGAACCATTATTACCAACGTATTCAAAATTGGACAAAAATATTTGTTCTTTTAGAGGTTATGGCAGTTGTTCTTTTTTCGATTATGAATTCTTTTTTAATATCCTATGTTAGTGGAAACATACTGCTAATTCTAATTGCATTTTTATTGCTATTACTTGTACTCTACAGGCCCCGCTTTATCAACACGCAAAGTATTAAGCTTGTTTTGTCTAATAATTTTAGAAGAGACGAATCTATTATGTTGTCGGATGCAAATTTTTATACGCCTTTTTTTACCAACCATTATTATTTACAAGAAGATGCTACACTGGAGCAATTTTGTATCCAAAATGCAATTTCCTCTAATGAGCAATTACAAGATCAGATACTAAAGAAATACAATATGACATTTAGTAATTTGGTCAATAAAAACAGGGTTGACTATTTTATTGAACTAGTTAAATCTCCAAAGTATAGTCAATATTCGATTGATGCGCTCGCAAAAGAAGCCGGTTTTAATTCTCGACACCACTTATACAAGCCCTTCAAAAAGTTTCACGGGGGTACACCTTCTGATTTTATCTCCTCTATAAATAGCTAGTATTCAAGGTAACATAAATCTTTACCGCATAATAGCTAGAGTTACCTCTATAATTTGCCCATCTCTTTCTTATACCACAAATTGTGTGGTATTTTATACATTATCAAATACATAAATATGTAAAATAATGTATATGTAATTTTATTTATAAATTTTATTTACATGTCAAAAACAAAAAAATTAGACATTTTTAATTTGTTCTACAGTGGTGCAGCGGTAGTTATCTTAATTGGTGTTATTGCCAAGTTATTGGAGTGGCCATTACAAGACTTATTAATTACGGGAGGGTTGGCCATTGAAGCCCTTGTATTTGCTGTATCATCCGTAAAATTTGTAGATGTTGTACAAGAATCATCTATTGGCGCTACAGAAGCTACTTTAACTAAGGTGGCGGATGGGTTAGGTAGCTTGACAGGTGTTGCAACTGTTGGAGGTGTCGGTGCTGGTTCAGTTACAGGTAAAGCTTCTGGCAGTAATACTGGGCATGAAACTTTTGGCGCTGATTTTAACACCCCAACCTACACAGACAGCTCTTGGAAGTTACTCGAGCAAATGGATG
>JBIIZN010000051.1:0-11817 GCA_044346275.1 Sediminibacterium sp. | reverse complement strand
TTCTACCGAAGCCGCCCCGTCTAACAGTGAATATTGGGTATGAACGTGTAAGTGTGAAAAAGTTGGCATGGCCCAAATATCCTATCTCGGCGGCAACCTTTTGGGGTGCAGTTATCCACAATTTTAGGGGAGGGGAACAGATTGTTAAAAAGTTATGCGCAGGGGCCTATTTTACTGGTTTTTAGGCCTATAATTGTTCCATATTTATGCGGAATAAAGTATATATAATAGTTGTTTTGGGCCTTTTCCTGCTTTCGGGTTGTAAATCACTTAGTAGGTTAACCTCCAAAGACCATTCGAGCGCGCGCGGACAAGCGGGGAGCAGCTCCTCTATGCCAAGGGGCTTTTTAGACAATGTAGCCGTTTTGCCAGGTGAAGTAAAGCTTGCAGGCGTAAAAGTTACTGCGCCACCCGTGGCGGAAACGGAATCCAAAAAAAATGTAGGCATTACTTACGACGCAGCACTTTCATTACCCAATAAATATGCAAACTTACTTGGCGTTGCACCAACAAGTTTAACCAACTTGGAGTTGTTAGCGCAAATGGAAAAATGGTATGGAACCCAGTATTGTTTTGGCGGAAGTACCGATTCTTGTATCGACTGCTCATCCTTTACACAAGTGATACTGCGTGATGTTTACAATGTAAAAATCCCAAGAAACTCGCAACAACAATTTGATGCATCTACAAAAATAGAAACAGAAAATTTAAAAGAAGGTGACCTCGTGTTTTTTAATACCGTATCGGCGTCTATGATTATTACCCACGTGGGTGTTTATGTATGCAACAATAAATTTGTGCACGCGTCTACCTCAAAAGGCGTAACTATTAATGATTTGTCTGAAAAATATTTTGCAAAAGCCTTTAGAGGCGCCGGCAGGTTTATAAATCCGTAATGGTGTTTAGAACCCAATCATTACCCTCAGCTGTTAACATTGCATTTTCGTTTTGATCAGTAGCGCCAATGCCAGCCTGGGTTACATGCGTGCGGCCAGGTATAAAAGTTTGCTGTATTCTTGCCTGCGTAATGGATTCAAGCACATCCGCTTTGCCAAAATCATCGGAAGTAACAATGCAATCTCTGATGTCAACAAAAACTGCATCAACCCCCTGCTCCAATAAAAAATGGAAAAAAAGGGCGGAGCCAAGAACGGCACCCGTACATACGATTTGATCTTTGTAATAAGGAAAGGCACGAACCGGTTTGTCGTGTAGCAGCCATTCAATTTCTGTAAATAAATCACCTAAACGGGAAATGCAAGCCGCTTTTTGATCCACCAAAATACCATCAACGAGCGCAAACACATTATTTTTAACGGCCTCAAATAATTGTAAAGCAATGTCTTTGTTGCCATCGAAAAAGGCACTGGATACTTCGGAAAGGGGGGCGTCAATAAGGGCAGGGGTTTCTACCAAATAGCAAGCTGAGCTAGCATCATTTGCTGTTGCGCTTTTGGAGCCCTCAGTATTTTGGGTGCAGGCCGCTATGGTTTTTAAAAATGCTTCTTTGGACTGAATTTGTTGTGCCGATATCTGGTGTACTTGCATATGCGCTAATTGGAGCGCAAAGTTACAATAACTTGTGGGTAAGCACTATCTTTATCGTATTAAAGCAGCTCGTATGTTGGACCCTATTATTAAAGTTGAAAATCTTACCAAAAACTACGGCGATTTTGAAGCCGTAAAAGGACTCAGTTTTGAAGTATATCCTGGTGAAATATTTGGATTGTTAGGCCCTAATGGCGCCGGAAAATCTACCACACTTGAAATTATTGAAACCCTACGCCAAAAAACCAGTGGTAAAGTAATCGTTAACGGATTTGATATTGAAAAAGACGCCGACGAAATAAAAAAAATAATAGGTGTTCAGCTTCAAACAGCAGGTTTTTATCCAGGTCTTAATTTAGTGGAGTTATTAGATTTGTTTGCCGGACTTTACAATGAGGTAATAGATCCTATGGCGATACTGGATAGCGTAAACCTCAGAGACAAAGCCAAAGCAAAGTTTAAAGAGCTCAGTGGTGGACAAAAGCAACGTTTTTCTATCGCCACTACTTTAATCAATAAACCCAAATTGATATTTTTAGACGAGCCTACAACAGGCCTAGATCCTCAAGCGCGTCGAAATTTATGGGATTTAATAAGATCCATCAGAGATAGTGGTACCACGGTAGTTATCACTACACATTATATGGATGAGGCAGAAATTTTATGTGATAGGGTAGCTATCGTTGATAGCGGCAAACTCATTGCCATTAATACACCGGATCAATTGATTGACAATTTGGTAGCATCTGGTTTTGAAAAACCAAAAGAAGTAAAGCAGGCTAATTTAGAAGATGTTTTTATTAGTTTAACTGGACACGCATTAAGAGAAGCATAAATAATAGCATGGAAAAAGATCCTAAATATCCAATAGGAAAATATGAAGCGCAACCATTTTCCGAAGCACAAAAGAAAAAGTGGATTGCAGATATTCAGTTTTTACCAAATGAACTAGAGCAGGCCATCGAAAATTTAGATGAAGCGCAGTTGCACACGCCATATAGAGACGGTGGTTGGACGGTACATCAACTGGTGCATCATTTGGCAGATAGTCATATGAATTCATTTATTAGATTCAAGCTTGCTCTAACAGAAGACAATCCTACTATTAAACCTTACGAAGAAAATGCGTGGTCAGAAACAGCAGATGTTACAAAAGAACCCATCAATGTTTCTATTACCCTGCTTTATGCACTCCATAAACGCTGGTTAACCTTACTTCAAAACATGTCAGATGCTGATTTTGAAAAAACATTGTTTAATCCTCAGCGTAGGGGTCAATTAACACTTTGGGAGATGCTTGGTATTTATGCATGGCATGGCAAACACCATGTGGCGCATATCAAAACATTAAAAGAAAATAAGGGCTGGTAATATTTATTGGTAATTCATGAGAGAGCAGCGTTGGAAAAAAATTACTTCAAAAAAAGTATTTGAAGATCGATGGTTTAAAGCTAGGGCAGACGCTTGTCAATTTCCGGATGGCCGAATTATTGACCCGTATTACGTTGTTGAACTTCCTAATTGGGCCAATGCCGTGGTTGTAACTCCAAACAACGAAATTGTACTGGTAAAACAATACCGCTATCCGGTAGATGCGGTAACCCTCGAACTCCCAGGTGGCGTTATCAATGATGGCGAAGACCCAATGGTAGCAGCGCTTAGAGAAACCCAAGAAGAAACCGGATATACTTCCAGCCAGATACAATTAATTTGTAAAACAGCGCCCAATCCAGCCATTAATGACAACAGTGCTTATTTTTATTTAATTGAAAATGCAGTGCCAACGGCGCATACCAATCCCGATTTTTTCGAAGACATTGAAGTAGTGCTTTACAGTAAAAATGATTTTATACAATTACTCCAGCAAAATAAAATCATGCATGGCGTTCAGCTCGGGCCCATTTATGAAGCATTAATTAAATTGGGTTGGTTACAATATACTTGATGGAATAATACCTTTAATTTCTCCTACTAAAAATACGCTACCACAAACCACAATTAAATCAGTGGCTTGCGCATGTTTTTGAGCGGCAGCAATAGCTGCATTAACATGGGCGAAAACATTTCCTGTCAAGCCATGCTGCCCGGCCTTTTGTTGCAGCTCAGTTGCATCAATGGCTCTTTCTATTTGTGCTTTTGTAAAATAATAGGTTGCCTGGGTAGGTAATAATGCAAGCACACTATCAATGTCTTTGTCTTTAACCATACCAAAAATAATATGTAATTTTTGGTGATTGACATGTTTAATTTGAGCGAGTAGTGTTTGTATTCCGGCTACATTATGTGCCACATCTACAACGGTAGTAGGGTTTGTGCCAATAATTTGCCACCTGCCATAAAGGCCCGTATTTTTTTTGACAAAACTAAGTCCATCATGAATATGTTGATTGGAAATTTGCCAGCCCTTTTTTTGTATTATGCTAACAGCCCCTATAACGCCCAGTATATTTTTTGCTTGATAGCTTCCGTTTAAATCCAGTTGATAGGTTTGTACGTCTTCTGTTTTTTTATTTAAAATTTTTACCCATAAATAATCATGCGCATACTTTGTATCAAGTATCGTAAATAGTTCGGAGCCGTATGCTAGGCTTGTATGTATGGAAGCTGCGTCAAAAACAGGCTTTGTTTCCTCAGTATATTCACTAACAATGCAGGGCACATCTTTTTTAATAATGCCGGCTTTTTCACTTGCAATATGTGGAATGGTGTCACCTAAAAACTGGGTATGATCAAGTCCTATATTGGTAATAATAGAAACTTCGGGCGTTATGATATTGGTGCTGTCTAAACGGCCACCAAGGCCCACTTCAATTACTGCAATGTCTACATTTTGTTCGGCAAAATAACTAAATGCCATCGCTACCGTTATTTCAAAAAAAGAAGGCTGTATGGTTGCAATAAGTGGCTTTATTTTCTCTGTAAATTCAACTACAAATTCTTTGGAACAATAAACACCATCTATTTTAATTCTTTCTCTAAAATCTACGAGGTGTGGCGACGTATATAGTCCGGTTTTATAACCAGCCGTTTGCAAAATAGAAGCGAGCATATGACTGGTAGATCCTTTGCCATTGGTACCTGCTACATGAATAGATTTAAACTGATGTTGTGGATTGCCGAGTGCCTCACAAAGCTTAATGGTATTGGTTAAATCTGGTTTGTAAGCAGCCGCACCAACACGACTAAACATAGGAAGTTGCGTAAATAAATACTCAAGTGTTTGGGCGTAATTCATTTACTCGTGAATCTTAAAACTAAAAACAATTGTTCCTTTTTGTTCCGGATCATTGCCTGCATTTAAGCGGAGCATTTTTGCTTTTTTGAGTGCAATATTTCTGATATTGGCATTTGTAGTGGTAGTGCCCTTAGGATTAACGGTAGCGCCAATTACTTGACCACTGCTATTTACAATAATATCTACAGCAACTTTTGCATTTTCATTAAAGTCATCCTCAAAACTTGGAAGCTTTGCAATGCGTCTTCCATCTAGTCCACTTCTAATATCTACTCCTCCGCGTGCACCAGCAGGGCCGCCTGTTCCGTTGCCACCATTACCGGTATAGCTATCTGAATTTGGATTGCCATTTGTTTTTCCTTGATCACCCTTACCGCCAAGGGCACCTTGGTCTGTTTTTCCATTGTAACTATCGGCATTATTACCACTACTAGTATTACTAGATCCTCCACCAAATACGGCTTTTGGTTTTGGCGGGGTAGGAATAGGAGGTGTTGTAACCGCTTCTTTTTTTACTGTTTTAGAGGCTACTGCCGCCGCCTCATTTGTTTCATTGGCATCGGTTTGAATGGGCTTACTTGCCTCAACTTGTTCTGGCGGTGTTGTTTTGGAATTATCCGTTTCTGTTGCCGCTTCTCCAGGTACTTGAGGTGGTTCGGTGCCAAGGCCAGTTTCTGAATTGCCTAAATTCACCTCTATGCCTTCACCAAAACTAGGTGTTGGTATTTGAGGAAGTTCCCAGGTTAAAAAAAAGAAAATGCAAAAAAGCAACAAACAAATAACGGCTGTTATAAGTCCTGCTTTTATATTTTTTTCTTTTTCAAACCCAATGGTCATATAATTGGTATTACTGCTTATAAAGCTACGGGTTAAGGGGGTAATTACATTGAATGTTGAAAATTAACGCTAATTAGGGGGAGTAATCCACCTTATTGGCCTAAAAAAAAGTTAAGAACGCTTATTTGAAAAATACGTCGTAGCCAAACCTTAAAATAGTAGCACAAATAACGAGTAAAAAGAATACACGGATAAATTGGTTCCCTTTAGCAATAGCCAGTTTGGCGCCCAGTAGGCCCCCAACTGCGTTGCAAATAGCCATTGGAATGGCAATGCCCCATATGATGCTTCCTTTGATAAAAAATAGTACAATAGATCCAAAGTTGGTTGATAAATTAACCAATTTAGCGTGCGCACTTGCTTGTAAAAAATCATAACCCATTAAAGCAATAAAACCAAGTACTAAAAAACTTCCCGTACCTGGTCCAATAAAGCCATCATAAAATCCAATAGTGGCACTAAGTAATAAACTACGAACAAGAATTGTCTTACGTGAAAGATTTTTTGATTGGGTTTGTCCAAAGCTTTTTTTAGTGTAGGTATAAATAGCTACGATAATGAGTATACAAAATAGAATAGGTTTCATGTGTTTGTTGCCTATTTTGCTAAGTAGTTCGGAACCTAAAAAGGCAAATGAAAAAGCAACAATACACATCAGTATTATTGTTTTCCATTCTATTTGTACTTTTTTTATGTACTGGTTTGCTGCAAAAAAAGTGCCACTAAATGCAGGTATTTTTAGCGTTGCAATAACGTTAGCTACCTTAAAATCGGGCATTAATATAAGACCCGCAGGCACTTGTATGAGTCCACCACCGCCTACTATCGCATCAACAAAACCCGCACTAAATGAGGCGGCGCAGAGTAGCATTAAAGTAATGGTATCGAGTTGATCAAACATGCTTTGTTTGTTTTTTGTGCTGTCCTGTATTAGCTACGATGAGTCCAAATATAACAATACTGGCACTTATCATTTGTATTTTTTGGAAAGGTTCTTTTAAAAATAAAACAGCCTCGATGGTACTTATAACCGGGATGAGATTTCCAAACAAAACGGTGGTACCTGCGCCAATTTTTTTAATAGCAGCATTCCAGCATAAAAAAGAAACCACCGATGTTCCAGCACCTAAATACAGGAGTGATAATAGCAGTGAATTCTTCCAAACAATGGGAGCTGCGCTGATTTGTTCTATCAAAAAGCCCGGTAAAATTAATAGGGTACCTAGTCCAAATATGGCCAGTAAAAAAGTAGTACCTGAAATGGTTGCTGGCTTTTTTCTAACAAGTACATTATACACCGCAAATGCAATGGCACCAGCCAGTGCCCATATATCACCCACCGAAAAAGTAAATGATAATAGGGTTTGTAAACTACCCTTAGAAATCAGTAATAGTACACCAAATAAACAAATGAGCATGCCACTTAGTCTAAATACATTGATACGTTCGCCAATAAAAATAATAGCAAATGCAGTGGCAAAAATAGGAGAGGATGTAGTGCTAATAAGTGCCATATTAATGGCAGTGGTATAATGCCCCGAAATATATAAACAAGTATTAAATATTGCAATACCACTAAGGGATACCCAAAAAAGATAGGCTTTGTGTTTGTTTAAAATATGCCACTCACTTTTAAATGACTTGAATGCAATTGGAATCATTAATACGGTTGCTAACGACCATCTACAAAAAGCAAGTGTGATGGGGGGTATTTGCTGGTTCACACCTCTAGCAATAACAAAATTACCCGCCCAAATAATAACTGCTACTGTTGCAAGTAGCATGCCAATGTATTTGTTGTTACGGGCGTCCACCAGCAAAATCTATTTGGTAATCGCCTTTAATACGCTCGATTGGCGGGTTAAAATAACCAAATTTTACTTTTGGAAATTCTTCTGCAATAAGGTTCATGAGTTGCTTTACGCCCAGCATTTCACCGGTTTCATTGACACCAATTTTTCCCATGTACCAGTCTGGATCAATATTAAAATTGCGCCACTGAATCATGGATAAATCAGTATCAATAATAAGTTTGCGTAGCGCTTCATATTCTTCAACACTATCCGTCATGCCCGGAAAAACAAAATAATTAATACTCGTCCAACCGCCATAACTGCGCATTACTTTTAAACTCTCAATGATATCTTCAAACTGATAATTATTGGGTCTGTAATAAGGCTCGTAAATATGTTTACGTGCCGAGTTGGTACTTACCCTAATACTGTTTAACCCCACTTCGCATAAGGCTTTTACCGCATCTGGTTTAGAACCATTGGTATTAATATTAATACTGCCTTTACTCGTGTGTTTTCTAATTTCAATAATAGATGCTCTGATGGTTTCCCACATGAGTAGTGGTTCACCTTCGCAACCTTGGCCAAAACTAATAATTGGGAAAGGCGCATTGTTTAGATGCGGCACGGTAAACTCTACAATTTCCTCGGCAGTAGGTTTAAAAGTTAAACGGTCCTGTGTAGAAACGATGGTTTCATCGGAGGGTTGAAAAGAAATACATCCAATACAATTGGCATTACACGCTGGTGATGTAGGAACGGGACATTCCCATCTTGACAATGAAAAATTTCGTGCAGCAGGACAGGTGTATGTCATGCAACAATTTTCCATCAAATGTTTTACGAGCCTATTGTGCGGATAATCTGCTAATAATTTTTCGGTACCAGTAGCAATTTTTTCATTATCATATCCAGCGCACTCTTGTCTAATGTCTTGTTCAATTCTTACGGCAGGCACATAGGTTTTATTGTCTAACCAACCCGCTGCTGTATAGCAAAATAAGGGTAGTGTAGGTGCTTCTGCTTCTGTTTCATAAGCGGCAATATATAAACCGGTATGAGCTGGAGGTATAAATGCTGCAACGGCCCAACCTTTATCGCATAAACGCATTTCTCCAGTTTCAACATCAAGGCCAATACCACGTCTGCCCGGTAATTCATATAAATTACCCCCCTCAGGAAGTTCTATCCAATCGGCGGGATCAATAGGCATGGCGTCCCAACCGGCGCGTCCTACCACATACAAACTAGTGTCTTCGTATATATTTCCTTCTCCGTCGGAGTATAATATGTAGGGTGACTGTTGTAGTGGACTGGCCATGTTATTTTTTTAAGCGTTCTTGACAAAATACATTAAATGCTGCTTCCTCTTCTTTTTCAACAGCAGATTCTATTTGTTTTTGAAACAAGGTATTTTTTTTATAATCTAAAGTTAGGAGTCCATCTTTTAAAACAATGTTTTCAAATGCATCCCAACTATATCTCTTTTTAGGAAAACTATTAATTACAACTTCGTCGTTATCAAAAGCAATTTCTTCCGGAAATTTAACTTGTTTTTCAATTACTGCAGCAGCCACATATATAAAAGCTAGCCATGACAAATAAGGCTGAATAAATATACCCCATGCGCCTAGTAAAAGTGCGATTCTGTAAAGTGCAGGTCTGCCTTTTTTTTCTTTTAATAGGGTAAAAGCTGTCCACGCAATCATGCAAAGAATAATGGTAATGTATACCAGTGTGCGCTCGTAGCCATGTAAAATAATTTGTACCGAAAGCATGAGGGCTGCAATAGCAATCATTAGTATACTTACCGTATTGATAAACACAAATGAGCGTTTTTTGAGCACAATAATGTATTCGTATACTTTTCCTGCCATGCTATTAATTTGAAGGATTGTTTTTAACCATCAAATTACACATACGCCATAGTAGGTGAGCACCCACATTGCTGTCCCAGTCTGTTTCGCCTACACCCACTTCTACAAAATCAAATCCAATGAGTTGTTTGCCGCTGGTAACTATTTTCTTGAATAAATATAAAATCTCTTCGCTTTCAAAACCACCCTGAACCGGTGTGCCCGTGTTAGGGCAAAGTTTTGGATCTAATCCATCAATGTCAAAACTGATGTAAACGAGTTGAGGAAGTTGATTCACAATTTCATCTGTAATTTGCTTCCATGTTTCACCCTCGTATTGTCTGGTTTTAATGTCTTTATCAAAATAGGTAACAACCCTGCCGTTGCTATTATTAATATAGTCCCACTCTTCGCTACAAAAATCTCGAATACCCACTTGAACTAGTTTTTCAACACCTTCAATTTCGCTCAGCACATTGTACATAACAGATGCATGCGAGTAAGTGAAATGTTCATAGCTTTTTCTTAAATCACAATGGGCGTCGATTTGTAAAATACCAAAACTTCCGTGTTTTTCCGCGAGTGCTTTTATATAACCTAGCGGGGTGCTATGATCACCTCCAATGATTCCTACTTGTTTTCCTTGCTTGAGTAGTTCACTGGTTTGTTCGTACACCCAGTTGTTGAGCATGACACCACCTTCATTGATTTCTTTTAAGCTCTTACACATGAACTTGTTATCACTCACAATTTCACCCTTAGAAATATAGTCGATAAAAAGTTCGGCCTCTTTGCGTAAGTAGTCACTTTTTAAAAGAATTTTTTTGTTGGTTTCCCTCAAATAGAACCCATTTTTCCAGCCATCTGGTACATCGGTATCCAGTAAATCCACCTGAATACTGGCCTTCCAAATATGTTCTGCGGCTCTTGAAGTACCAGCTCCATAACTTACAGTTACTTCCCAAGGAACGGGTAGTAAAATGAGGCTAGATTCCTCCTCGGAAAAAGGGAGGCCAAAAATGTTGTTATTAGGGTTTCCGACCTCATTTGGGTCAAAGTTGGATAATTGGCTCATACTGGGTTGTATTGCAAACAGGGCGCAAGTTAGCAGCTATTTTTCGAAATACGTTAAAGATTCTTGAATGCTTAAACAAGACCACCAAGATTATCCAATTTAGGCTACTTTTGTATTAGAAATCAGCGTTTTTATGAAAAAGACCCATATTATCCTTTTGCTTTTGATTGCCGCCTCTATCGTTGTGCTTATTAGCTACACTGGTGATTTAACCACTTACGAGACCATTGCGTCGGCACGCGAAAAGGAAGGAAAATTTGTGAATTTGATTGCTAAAATTGACAAAACGCAACCGCTTGTTTACGATGCGGTTAAAGATCCCAATTATTTGACATTCACTGCGGTAGACACCCTAGGTAATTCTATCAAGGTAATTTACCACAACAATAAGCCAACCGATATGGAAAAAAGTGAGCGTTTGGTGTTAAAAGGCAAAGTACAAAATGGTCAATTTGAGTGTAAAGACATCTTATTAAAATGTCCATCCAAGTATAAAGACAATCCAAATTCAATCGACAAAAGTCAAACTACCTATTCTAACTAACTGCATCAATTAATTTTAATTCAAATGAATTATATCGGCGAACATTTGTGGCTTGGACAAGCAGGACATATTTTTAACTTGGTTTCTTTTGTTGCTTCTTTTGTTGCAACGATTGCCTTTTTTTTGGGTGGGGTAGCAGACCCTAATGATCCCAATGCAAAAAGTTGGATTAAAATAGGTCGTATTTTCTTTGTTGTGGAAGCCATCTGTGTTTTTGCCACATTTTCATTACTCTATGTCATTATTTCGAATCACTATTTCGAATACAAGTATGCTTACATGCATAGTGATAAGTCGTTACAACCCGAATATTTACTCAGTTGTTTTTGGGAAGGTCAAGAAGGTAGCTTTATGCTGTGGAGTTTTTGGCATTGTGTGTTAGGAATTGTAATTATGCTCACTGCAAAAAAATGGGAAGCTGGCGTGATGGCAGTAATCTCTTTTGCACAAGTACTTTTAGCTTCGATGGTACTAGGCGTTTATTTATTTGGTCATAAAATTGGATCAAGCCCTTTTTCATTGTTAAGAAATGAAATGGATTGGCCAATACTTAGTAGACCCGATTATTTGACACTTATAAAAGATGGCACGGGTTTAAATACGCTCCTTCAAAATTATTGGATGGTAATTCATCCACCTATATTGTTTTTAGGTTTTGCAAGTACTATTATTCCTTTTGGATATGCAATGGCTGGCTTTATGCGTAAGTCTCATGATTGGCTTAAGTCTGCGATTCCTTGGGCTTCTTTTTCTGCTACTATTTTAGGGCTTGGTATCATGATGGGTGCAGCATGGGCTTACGAAAGCTTATCTTTTGGTGGTTACTGGGCATGGGATCCTGTAGAAAACGCATCACTTGTGCCTTGGTTAACGCTTGTTGCAGGACTACATACCAACATGATCGCCAAAAGCACGGGCTATTCTCTGCG
>JBIIZN010000134.1:0-3565 GCA_044346275.1 Sediminibacterium sp. | reverse complement strand
TAAGCGCACAACAAGACACCACAACCCTCGACGAAGTGGTGGTGACCGCCAATAAAATGGCACAAAAACAATCTACCACTGGTAAAGTGGTTACTGTTATTAGCAAGGCTGATTTGGAAAAAATAGGCAATAAAAATTTAGCAACCCTACTTCAAGAACAAGTAGGTGTTACGGTCAATGGCGCTAGTAATAATGCAGGAAGTGTTCAAACGATTTTTACGCGCGGCGCATCCGGCGGTAGAACCCTAGTTTTACTTGATGGCATACCTGTCAATGATCCTTCATTTATTAACAATGATTTGGATTTAAACCTTTTTGCAACAAACAGTATTGAACGTATCGAAATTTGCAAAGGTGCACAATCTACCCTCTATGGTAGCGATGCGATTGCAGGCGTTATCAATATTATTACAACAAGTAAAGACATTTCAAAGCCCCTACAAATTAATGCCAGTTCTATACTTGGTAGTTTTGGGACCGTAAAAAACAATCTACAAGTAGCGGGTAAAAAAAACAAATGGACCTATAGTGCCAGGCTTGCGCAAACAAATTCAAAAGGATTTTCTGCTTCTATCGATACCACCGGAAAAAATAATTTTGATGCTGATGCTTATAATGGAACTGCGTTACACGGACAACTCAACTACGCCGCTACCGAGCATTTGTCATTCAAAGCATTTAGCATGTACAATAAATATAAAGCAGGTGTAGACGCAGGTATTTTTAGAGATGATAGAGATTTTACCATTACCAATAGTAGCTTACTTGTGGGTACTGGCTTTTTATACAAAAAAAATAATTGGCAAATTACGGGCACCTATCAGCACAACACATTAGACCGACATTTTTTGAATGATAGTGCGCATAAAACAAGCAACTGGTTTGAAAAAAATGATTATGCTGCTGCTTCCGATTATGCAGAAATTTTTACGAGTGTAAAATTATCTGATAGGCTAACAGCCTTATTGGGCGTCGATTACAGAAAAGGATCCTACAGTCAAAATTATACATCTGTTAGCGGTTGGGGGCCTTATAATTTTAATGATCCTACAAGATTTGCGGAGCAGTCAGCACTATACGGATCGCTACTTTACACCAGCCTCAATAAAAAATTAACACTCGAATTAGGCGGCCGCGCCAACAAACATTCGGTGTATGGTAACAACCAAACATTTACATTAAATCCATCTTTTGCATTAAGTGCAAACACAAGAATGTTTGCGAGTGTGTCAACTGGTTTTAAAGCACCATCGCTCTATCAAATTAGCATCAATGACAAGCTTGATCCAGAAAAAGTAACGAGCTATGAAGCTGGTTTAAGTTATCAAAACAAAACGCTTCAAACCAGACTTGTTTATTTTAATAGACAAACGGCTAATGGTATCGATTATAATTATATCAACTACCAGTATTTTAATTATGTAAAGCAGGCGGTAAATGGTTTGGAATTTGAAATCAGAAAATCGATTACAAATCAGTTAAGCGCCTTTGCTAACTATACATATTTACAAGGAAAAGAAACCACTCAGAATAGAATCACCAACAAAGACACCATCACCTATCATTATCTTTTACGCAGGCCCGCGCATCAATTAAATATGGGTGTAAGCGCGCAAGTTAATACAAAACTTCGCCTTGAAGTTACGGGCAGGTACGCAAGCAAAAGAAGAGATGTAGGTGGTTATGGGGCACCAGATGTACTATTAGCATCTTATGTAACACTCGCAGCAAATGCCGGGTATCAGCTTAACAAACACTGGCGCTTTACTGCCGATATCCAAAACTTTACCAATACCAAATATTACGAAGTGTATGGTTTTACAACCATGCCTTTTAATGCAAGTATTGGTGCTGTTTTTTCTTGGTAAAATAATTGGTTATATTTGTAAGGGTACCAATACTTACAAGTATGAACTTTCAATTTGACCAACTCATCACCGTTACATTTACATTGTTTGCGGTTATAGATATTGTGGGATCCATTCCACTTTTAATATCCTTGAAAGAAAAAATGGGCGGCATTAAATCGGTTAATGCTACCCTCATTTCTGGGGTGCTCATGATTGCTTTTTTGTATGTAGGTAAGCCTTTTTTAAAGGTTTTAGGACTTGATATCAGATCTTTTGCCGTGGGTGGCTCGGTGGTTATCTTTTTATTAGGCCTAGAAATGGTGCTTGGCCATGAAATTTTTAAAGGCGACAAAGACGCCAAATCCACCACTATGGTACCTATTGCCTTCCCCATTATTGCCGGAAGCGGAACCCTTACCACCATTATGTCACTTAAGGCCAATTTCGAGGAAGTTTACATATTAGCCGGTATAGTAGTAAACCTGGCGATCGTATTTCTCGTACTAAAATCACTGAATTGGATCCAAAAAGGCCTAGGAGAAGGCGGTTTACTAGCCGTTCGGAAGTTTTTTGGCGTGATTTTACTAGCCATCGCCGTAAAGATCTTTAGTAGCAATATTGCCGCTTTTGGCAAATAATAGAGCTGTTTTTAGCCTACAATTCTTACCTTTGCAGCCCATTTAACCCCTTTGGCCTATTTGGGCCTCGGGCAAACCCTTATAAATAAGAAGACATGGCAAAAGTTACTAGAGAGAACATTGCAAAGCTTACAGACAAACTAACAGTAACCTTAGAAAAGGCCGACTATTTAGGAAACTTTGAAGTGAGCCTTAAGAAATATGCAAAAACAGCAAACATCCCTGGTTTTAGAAAAGGAATGGTGCCTGCAGGACTTGTGAAAAAAATGTACGGTCAAAGCGTTTTTACAGATGAGGTTTTAAAAACAGTTGAGCAAGAATTAAACAGCTATTTACAAGCTGAACAACTTGATATTTTTGCACAGCCACTTCCTCTTGATAGCGAATTACGCAATATGGATGTTAACAATCCAGAAAGCTACACTTTTGCTTTTGAAATTGGACTTAAGCCAGCGGTTGACATTGACGTTAAAAAAGTAAAAGTTACGCGTTACAAAATAAATGTTACGGATCAAATGCTACAAGACGAACTAGAGCGTTTACAAATTCGTAGCGGTAAAATGACAGAGCCTGAAGAAGTTACTGGTGATGACAATGTACTCAACGTGAAGTTTGTTGAGTGTGACAAATCTGGTGTAGCTGTTGAAGGTGGTATTACCAAAGACAACTCTTTACTCGTAAAATATTTTGAACCTAAATTCAGAAAAAATTTAATGGGTAAGAAAAACGATGATAGCGTTGTATTGCAATTGGGCAAAGCGTTTGAAGCAAAAGAAAAAGATGCTATTTTAGCAGATTTAGGTTTAACAGATGCAGATGCTGACAAATATTTTAGCTTACAAATTACTAAAGTAGGTCTTGTAGAAAAAGCTGAAATGAACGCTGAATTTTTTGCAAGCGTATATCCAAACGCCGCTATTACAACTGCCGAAGAATTTACTGCAGAAGTTAAAAAGGAAATGGAAACCTATTATGATGCGCAGTCTCGCAATCAAATTCACGACCAAATTTATCACCACTTTGTAGACCATACCCCAATGGAATTACCAGAAGGATTTTTAAAACGTTGGTTACAAA
>JBIIZN010000050.1:0-11979 GCA_044346275.1 Sediminibacterium sp. | reverse complement strand
AAATGGCAGGCTACTCACATCGCACCGCTCAACCGCTTATCCTTGCTGTATTCCTACCCTGGGGAGGTTCTGCAGGAGCTGGTCGTGTAAGACCTGCCGGTGCAAAAGTAAGGTTTGCCCTCAATTCCCCCTAATTTTTAAGGCATTAAATACATCAAATTATCTGGTTCTGAGCTGATTTCGTGAATTCACCTTGGCAAAGCCTATTAACTCGTCATGACGGCCACCAAGTGTCCGATAATAGTAGAAAATGGTATAATCATTTTCCGTTTCCCAAAAATTACCGTCTGTTAGGGCAAAAGAAGAAGTGGATAAAGGAGCTCCTTTATCTTTAGTAAGGTACGTATAATTATAGAAACCCTGTTTTAAGAGCAGGGTTCTGGTGTAGGCGCCTACGCTAGGGTCAAATTCCATTTTTGCAGTATCCCCGATCATATTTCCGGTTAGTGCGCCAACCAAATACAGGTCTTTGCCTGGGATTTGCTTTAATCCGGGGGGCACATAGGTAAAATTTACGTTGGCATAATCGCCCTGCCACCAAGGATTAATAAGTTCGGTACTAGCGGTTGTTGACCAGCCATTGGCATCGATGTAAAAAATATTGCGCTGATCGTTTCTTGTAAAATCCGGTTTAACAACAATGGTTAATGGCGTTGTTGTTTTATCGGTTCTAACAACCCTATCCGACTCAAATCTAAAACTTCGAAGATCAACCCAGCGGTATTCTTTTCCGGCTTCAAAAATTAAGGGGGCATCTTCTGTTGAATATTCAAAATTTTTACCTCTAATAAATGTAGGCTGTGTAATAAAACCAGCGCCGGTGTTTTTATTATTTTGTAAAATGAGCAGTTTTGTTTGCTGTCCTGGGCTTAAAATATTTAACTCTTTAGTACCCACATTGACCTGAATTTTTTGATGCGTACGCATAATGTCGGAACTGTAAGGCTGAGTGATACCAGCGCCTACCGTAACTTTTTCGTCCAGCACATAGAGCCTTTTTGTAAACGCAAGTTTAGAAGTATCGTTGTCTAAAAAAACTTTTAGAATATAATTACCGCTTTTTGTTGGAACGGAATTTTTTTCGGGTAAGAGTGCTTGATAATGCACATAACGCGTTAATGCAACACTTGATACACGGTACATGCTAATTCTATTTTGAGGAAAGCCACTGATATAATCAAATGGATTTAACATGGCGGGTGTCCAATCGGCGTTGCAAAGTTGAAAACTGTAAAAATAATTTTTAGGCACACCCGACAAATCATCAAAATGAAGTTCTAATGCATCTGACGATTGAAGTCTTATTATTGGTATTGAAAATTGATCGTTTTGCTGAAAAAGAACCGGCGTTTTAATATTTGACATATAAATTTGGTCCGGCGCACGCTGCGCTTTGCTGGCTGAAACAACAAAGAATAATAGTAGCCAACTGGTCCAATATTTATGGGATAGATTCATACTTACAAAAATACTATTCGTAATTTTACCAAAACAACCTTTTTGGGCCTATCCTACCATATTGCCAAACGCATCGCCTTTAATAAGCAGCAAACCTTTTCCCGGTTTATTATCCGGCTTTCTGTGGCGGCCACAGCCGTGAGCATTACGGCTATGATTATTACCCTTGCCTTTGTAAATGGTTTTCAAGAAAAAGTAGCCGATAAAATTTTTGGCTTTTGGGGTCATATCCGGATACAAAAATATGAGACGGGCAAATCCTTGATATCTGAAGAGCTCCCGCTCACCAAAAATAGTTACATCGAAAAAATTATATCGGAAACACCTACTATAACTTCCTACAACAGTTTTGCGACAAAATCTGCGGTATTAGAAAGTCAAAATGATATTGAAGGCGTGCTTATAAAAGGCATCGAAAAAAATGAAAACCACAGCGCTCTCAAGCAGTTTTTAGTAGCTGGCAGGTGGCTGCAATTTACGGATAGTTTGTACAGCAAAGAAACCCTTGTTTCGGACGCCATTGCAAAGCAGCTGCAAATAAAAATCAATGATACCATTAAAGTGCATTTTGTTGCTGCTAATTCAGATGCACAAAAAACCTACCGCAAATTAAAAGTTGTTGGTCTTTATCATACCGGCATAGACGAGTATGATAAATTATTTATGATTGCAGATATCAACATTATAAGGCGCATCAATAATTGGGAGCCCAATCAAATTGGCGGTTACGAAGTATTTATAAATCAATACCAAAACATTGATACAGTAAGCAGTAATTTATCCAATGTACTACCTTCGGAATGGATGAGCAAAAGCATCAAAGAAGTATATCCAAATATTTTTGATTGGCTAGATATACAAGACGTAAACCGCAATGTTGTATTTATTGTAATGGGTATTGTAGCGCTTATTAATTTAATGACCTGTCTACTCATTTTAATGCTCGAACGCACCAATATGATTGGCTTATTAAAATCGATGGGGGCTACCAACTGGACCATTCAAAAAATATTTATCGTATACGCTTCTTTTATAACCCTTGCTGGCGTTGGCTTTGGCCTTGCTATTGGACTTGGCATTTGTTTCTTACAACAAGCTACCGGATTTATTACGCTAGATGAAGCTTCTTATTACATTTCAGTGGCACCCGTTAAAATTATTGGCTGGCAGGTAGCTGCCGTTTGTGCTGGCACGAGTCTGGTATGTTTTGTATCCCTGTTTTTACCTACACTACTTATTCCAAAAATAAGTCCAGTAAAAGCTATTGAATTTAAATAAAAGCGAAACTCCAAACGGAAAGCAATATTAATAATTAGCGCGTTAACTGGGCTACAATTATACCTGCGGCAACACCAGCATTTAAAGATTCTGCATCACCGGTTTTAGGAATGGTAACAGGATGTGTAATGAAGTCCAAAATATTTTCACGAATACCTTTTCCTTCACTACCTATCACGAGTAACCCCCCATTAGGCGCTTTGGTTGTAAAAATATTTTCACCTTCTAGTAATGCGCCATACACTGGTAATTTTACAGAAGGCATCCAGTCTGCTAAGTTTTTATAGGATACCGATACGCGCATAAAACTACCCATAGTAGCACCAATTACTTTTGGATTGTACACATCTACCGTGTCTTCACTGGCCACTATTTGTGTAATCCCAAACCAATCAGCGGTTCTAATAATGGTACCCATATTTCCAGGATCTTGGATACCATCTAGTACAATTGTTAATGGTCCCGACAAGTCCAGCTCCTCTTTTTTTTGAGGCATCATAGCAACCGCTAGTACTTGATTGGGTGTTTGAAGCATACTCATTTTTTCAAGTTCAAATGCTTCTATGCGGGTTACTTCATAAGAGGGATCTGGGGACTCCCAACTATCAAGCGCATACACGGCTTTTAAAGGATAGCCTGCAGCAATCATTTCACCCACCAGCTTTACGCCTTCGGCTATAAAACAACCGGTTTCAAGTCTAACTTTTTTGTCGGACAAAGATTGAATATATTTGAGCTCAGACTTCGTTACCATCGTTATGCGTTTAGTAAGCAATTTTAATCATTTAGCCAGCACCCTTATCACAATGGTAGTGATTTGTTTGCTGGTTAGCTGTTCCGAACAACGCCGAACAACGGTTGTCAACTACCCCATTAACAAGGCCTTTGTTTACAACAATAAAATTGAAATTGCCGGTACAGGGTCCAAAGATGAGAAAAAACAATTAACTACCGAACTAGATAATTATTGGGATGATAGTATTCGGATCCGAAGCATCCAAAAATTTGGCTTTTTCTATAAAATAAAGCAGCCTGCAGTTTTTGAACCCATTAATTTGCAGCGTTCTATAAGCTTTATGAATGCCTATTTGCAAACTAGGGGATTTTACAGAGCGGCTTTTGCCGATTCAATCAGAGTAGACACTGTTGGCGATCAATTACAAACAAATATTGTACTTCGTATTACCCCTGGCAGCAAAACACTGGTCAATAAAATAGGTTACGCCATTGAAGACAGTAGTTTGCAAGAACTAACCAATAAGCATAGCAATGAAAGCCAGCTCAAAAAAGGTAGCACCTACACAAAAGAAGCCATCAGTCAAGATTTGGACCGCCTAACAAACTTATACCGCAGTAATGGCTATTATGGATTTAACAAAGAAAATTTAGTGGCTGAAGTTGATACCGTTGATACCAAATTATTAGAAATTGTTACCAACCCTTTTTTACAAATTAATAGAATTGATAGCATTGAGGCTAAGCAACAATCAAATATCAATTGGGATATTCTCATAAAAAATAAAAAGGTATTAGATACGGTTCAAACAACACCATTTACAATAAGAGCTGTTCACTATTATCCTGAAGTTAGTATTTATGAATCGCCTGATACATTAATTGAAAATAAGTTTTTAACCAACACCTATAACAAGCAAATTCTTTTTCACAATAAAACGGGAAAATTTAGTAGTAAACCCCTCATTCAACATAATTATTTATATCCTGGAACCCTTTACAATGAAGGGCTTTACTACAAAACACTCAATACCGTAGGGCAAATAGGTGCTTGGCAGCAAGTAGATGCCAGAATTTTAAAAACGGCAAAAGACAGTCTTGACATTCATTTATTTTTAGTGCCTGCATCTAAACAAAGTGCTTCTATCGATTTAGAAGGTAGCCGCAACTCTGCAGATATTGTAACCGGTAATACGCTTGGTATTTCTACGAATCTGAATTATACCAATCGCAACGTTTGGAAGCAAGCCATTCAATCGGTAACCAGTTTTAGAACCGGGGTAGAACTAAATTTAATTGGTGCCACAGATAATAATATTGTACAAACATTTTTAATCAATGCTGGACATACCTATGCCATTCCGCATATCATGCAGCCTTTTAAAAATTGGAAGAAAATAAAAGAACTAGACAACGGGCGAACACTTATTTCTATTAATGGTTCTTACGTAGATAGAAAAGATTACTATAAATTAAATTCGTTGGTTACAAGTATTGGCTACGAATGGCACCAACAAAAAAAGAGTGGAGATAATATTTGGTTGTACAAACCACTAAATTTAGAACTCTATAGTATTACTAGACTTGGTGGACTAGACAGCCTTATTAAAAACAATCCGTTTTTACAAGCTTCATTTAATGAAGGGAATATTTTTAGCCAAAGCTTTTCTTTTATCAGAACGGTTAATAGTGTCAAGCACAAAAATAGAAGCCACTACCTCCGCATTAGTGCCGAAGAAGCAGGTGGTATTTTTGAATTATTTCCGAGTATAAAAAACAATGTATACCGCTACATTAAAACCGAAACGGAGTACAGACAATTAAACCGTTACAGAAAATCTGAATTTGCGTACCGTGCTTTTGCTGGCTTTGGCTATAACTATGGCTCCGATCCTGTTTTAGGCAAAAGCTTACCGTTTTTTAAACAGTTTATTGCGGGTGGCCCTTACAGTATGCGTGCTTGGGGTCTTAGACAGTTAGGCCTTGGTAGCTCGGTGTTTAGTGATACGGTTAACTCAAGTTATAGAGACCGTTTTGGCGATATGCAACTCGAAACCAATATCGAATACCGTTTTACAGTTGCTGATTTTTCATCGGTTAAAATTGGGGGAGCTGTATTTGCTGATATTGGAAATATTTGGAACGTTAAAAAAAATGCCACCGAACCTGATGCTCATTTTACATTTAAAAATTTTGGAAGAGACCTAGCTATTGGTTTAGGTACTGGACTTAGGTTTGACTTCTCGTATTTTTTATTACGCTTTGATTTAGCCTACCGCGTTAAAGACCCGGCACGTCAGCAAAACAATGGATGGATGAGCTTTAATAATTTTGCTATCACAGAAACGCGCGCCTCGGGTTTAAAAGTAAATAACCTGGCCTTACAGTTTGGTATCGGTCTCCCCTTTTAGCGCAGCAATATGATCTTCAAACGCAGTAATTTGCATGGCGTCTTCTACTGAAAAAGATCCAATTTTTGTACGTCTTAAGCTACTCAAATGCCCACCAACACCTAGTGCTGCACCAAAATCGTTGGCGAGGCTTCTAATATAGGTTCCGGTACTACATAATACCCTAAAATGCACAAGGGGTAATTCAATATTTGTGATTTCAAATTCGTAAATCGTAACAGGCCTTGGATCTATTTCTACGACCTCACCACTTCGAGCTGCATAATATAAACGCTGTCCATCTTTTTTAATGGCAGAGTGCATGGGCGGCATTTGCATAATGGCTCCCGTAAATTGAGTGGTGGTATCCAGCACTTTTTGTGCCGTAATATTTTCCAATGAGGTAATATTAGTAGGCTCACTTTCTAAATCAAAAGTGGGCGTGGTAGCACCCAGTGTAATGGTACCGGTGTACTCTTTTTCCATGCCCATGTAATCATTGATTTGCTTGGTAAACTTCCCGGTGCAAACAATAAGAAGACCTGTAGCAAGTGGGTCTAGGGTTCCAGCATGACCCACTTTTGCGATACGCGTTTGGTAACGCACTTTTTTAATGATATCAAATGAAGTCCATTTTAGGGGCTTATCAAATAAAATCACCTGCCCGTCAAGGTAGGGCTGCATGGATGGATGGTACTCTTTTTGCTTCTTCATAGATTAATAAGCCCTCGCAAATAAAACGCGCTGTGTAGAAGGGTTGCCCGATAAAATACAAGTGCCCGCTTCCTGCTTATTATTTAAAGGAATACATCTAATAGTAGCCTTGGTTTGTTCTTTAATTTTTTCTTCTGTTTCTGGAGTACCGTCCCAATGTGCCGATATAAATCCGGTTTTAGTATCTAGTAACTGAACAAATTCATCCCAAGAATTCGCTTCTGTGATATGATCATCTCTAAAGGCCTTGGCTTTATTAAAAATATTTGCCTGAATATCGTCCAATAAATTTTTTACATGAAGTCCAATACCATCTATTGATGCATTTGCTTTTTCTTTGGTATCACGTCTTGCAACTTCTACAATATTTTGTTCTAAATCTCTTGCACCAATGGCAATTCTTACAGGCACCCCTTTCATTTCATATTCTGCAAATTTCCATCCTGGTCTTGCATTATCACTATCATCATATTTTACAGAAACACCAAGCGCTTTTAATTCGGCCATCATCACCGTTACTTTTGCATCGATTGCCGCTTTTTGTTCATCTCCTTTAAAGATTGGAACAATCACCACTTGTAGTGGTGCAATTTTTGGTGGCAACACAAGCCCTTGGTCATCACTATGCGCCATCACGAGTGCACCAATTAAACGTGTACTCACACCCCAACTCGTAGCCCAAACGTATTCGAGATTATTGTTTTTATCAGAGAATTTAACATCAAATGCTTTCGCAAAATTTTGTCCTAGAAAGTGCGAGGTACCTGCCTGTAACGCTTTACCATCCTGCATCATAGCCTCTATACAATAGGTATCTTCGGCACCTGCAAAACGCTCGTTAGCCGTTTTTACACCTTTAATTACAGGTAGTGCCATCCAATTTTCTACAAAATCGGCGTACACATCTAGCATTCTAGTAGTCTCTTCTACAGCCTCTGCTTTAGTAGCATGCGCGGTATGTCCTTCCTGCCATAAAAACTCGGCAGTGCGTAAAAAAAGTCGGGTTCTCATTTCCCAGCGCACCACATTGGCCCACTGGTTTACAAGTATTGGTAAATCACGATACGACTGAATCCATCCTTTATAGGTGTTCCAAATAATCGCTTCAGATGTAGGACGCACTACTAGTTCTTCTTCTAGTTTTGCTTCTGGATCTACAATTAATTTTCCTTTATTGTTAGGATCGGTTTTTAAACGGTAATGCGTAACAATCGCACACTCTTTTGCAAAACCTTCTGCATTTTTTTCTTCGGCCTCAAATAAACTTTTAGGAATAAATAAAGGGAAGTATGCATTTTGGTGCCCCGTGTCCTTAAACATTTTGTCAAGTACATCACGCATGTTTTCCCATAGTGCAAAACCATAGGGTTTAATCACCATACAGCCCCTAACCGCACTATGATCTGCGAGGCTTCCTTTAATCACTAAATCGTTGTACCACTGCGAATAATCCTGGGCTCTTGGGGTTATTTCCTTACTCATAATTGAATTACAATATTCTTAACAATAAAATAGGCTTACAATTGTTAGTTTAGATATTAATTACCAATCCTGTAATTGTAGTTGCCTGCACCGCAAATGTATGTAACTTCGCATTATAGTATACCTAAATACCTATCTGCCATGAAAACTAACCTCCTATCAGTAGCAGTCTTACTCGTTTTTGCAACCAGTTGCGGAACCGTTTACGAAGCCGGACAAACCCCCGACGACGTATACTACTCACCAGCCAATGGGGTAAGTAAAAAACAGTTAGAGCGCGAAGAAGAAGCTATGGACCAATATGAGCGCTATAACGAACAGCAAGAAGACCGTTTTTTACGCCTCAAACTAAGCAACCGCTACCGCTTCAATTGTATTGATGATTTTGATTATTGGAACGATAGCCGCTTTGATTTTATGGGCAATAGGTTCAATAATAATTTCAACAATTTCAGGTACAATTTCAACTGCGGATGCATGAATGGATTTAATCAATGGTCTGGATTTAATCCAGCATTTGGTTTTAATCGTGGTTTTGGATTTAATCCAGGTTTTGGCTGGGGTAATCCTTTTATGAACCCAATTAGTACTGTCATTGCTTTTAAAAACCCAAGGGTAAATATTGGCGGAGGTGCAGGATCAAATCTTACTGCATTTAAAAATAAAACATACGGCAACGTTAATTTAGGTTACCGCAATCCAAAAACTGGTGTGCTTGAAACAGGACCCAACAATAACAATAGTTTTGGTAACCTCGTTAAGAGAGTGTTTTCTACCGCAACAACAGTTGCAGGTGCTGTAAACAACAATAGTTGGGACAGACCTTCCAGAAGTTTTTCTAATTCTAGTAGTGGCGCTGCACCAATGCCATCAAGCAGTGCAGGTGGTAATAGCGGTGGTGTAAAAAGCTCCGGCTCAAGTGCAACAGGTGGTAGAGGTGGAAGAGATAACTAGTTCTAAAGGATTCAATCAAACATTTATGAAACTAACAATACTTGCTGTTGCAACCTTATTTGTTACAACCTTATTTGCTCAACAACCCGACTACGCACTTCGCACTGCCTGGTTTACGCAAAATGGTTCTGCTAGAAACATAGCAACCGGTGGTGTGATGGGCTCACTAGGTGGAGAAATTACAGCCAACCACGTAAACCCTGCTGGACTTGGACTATTTAAAACATCTGAGTTTGTAATGTCGCCAGGTATGAACTTCAACAACAACAAATTTAATTATAGAGGTTCCGATACCACCAGTGCAAAAAATAATATGCAATATGGTACAAGTGGTTTTGTTTTTGGATTTAGCAACAACAAAAGAAGCAAGTGGACCAGCAATGCCATTGCAGTTTCTATCAATCAAGTAGCCAATTACAACAACAGGGTAACGTTTAAGGGCTTTAATAATATGAGTTCTTTTACTGAGCAATACCTCGAAGAATTAACCCGTGATTTGGCAGATACCAGTGCTGCACTGAGCAATTATATTTTTGGATCTTCTTTAGCGTTTCGAACTTTTTTAGTTGATACCTCTAATAATGCACAAGGTAGATTTGATGGATACCAAAGTATGGTTCCTATTTCTACAGGTGTAAATCAAAGTTATGACGCCAACACAAATGGAGGTTATCACGAATTGGCGCTAGGTCTAGCAGGCAATATGGAAGACAAAATGTATGTGGGCGGAAGCTTGACCATTCCAATCATCAATTACAATCGTGAACTTACCTACACCGAAAAAGACGCCACCACAAATCCTAATAACCAATTTGAAAGTTTCACTTTTAAAGAAAGTTTTAGCTCCAGGGGTATTGGTATGGGTTTAAAACTCGGAACCATTTATAAACCCACCGAATTTTGGCGTGTTGGGCTTGCTTTCCACACACCTCAAATCATAGGATTTAAAGATGAAGTAAGGGCTTCAATGACAGCCAATACCGAATCGTATGCAAGAACAAGATCTGCAAACAGCGATGCACTCAATAGCGGTAACCCAGGTCAAAGCAATTATACCTTAATTACGCCTTGGAGAGCCACCGCTAGTGCGAGTTATGTTTTTAGAGAAGTGAAAGACACCCGCAAACAACGTGCTTTTGTAAGTGCCGATATTGAATATGTGAATTACAAAGCCTCAAGATTTTCATCTGCAGACCCCAACGATATGGGTTTAACAAATTACTACACCCAGCTCAACGAAGCCGTTAAAGAAAACTACAAAGGCAACTTTAATCTAAAGCTAGGTGGTGAAATAAAATTCCATACCGTAATGTTTAGATTAGGTGGTGCTTACTATGGTAGCCCCTACGCCGACGAAGCTCTAGATGCTAGCAGAATACTTGCTACAGGCGGTATTGGCTATAGAGACCATGGTATATTTATTGACCTAAGCTATGCGCATATCATGAACCAAGACGTTCAATTTGCTTACCGCTTAAACGATAAACCAAATACGTTTGCTTCACAAGCAGGTTCGAGAGGAACGGTGATGTTAACTTTTGGATTCAAGTTCTAACCAGTTTACAGCAGTATCTTTTGTAAACCAAGTCATTTGACGTTTGGCATACTGTCTGGTATGTTGCTTAATTTGTAATACGGCATCTTGCAAAGAGATTTCACCTCGTAGGTGTGCAAAAATTTCTTGATACCCTACTGTTTGTAATGCATTTAAGTGCGCCATAGGTAATAGCCCTTTCACTTCTTCGAGTAGTCCATCCCCCATCATAGTATCTACCCTTTCATTAATACGACCATTGAGTATTTCACGTGGCATAGATAGACCCACTTTTAAAACATTAAAAGGCCTTGTAACTTTTTGTGCCGATTGAAATTCAGTAATGGATTTACCAGTTGTAAGTACCATTTCAAGTGCGCGCATAAGGCGCTGCGGATTGTTTTTTTCGTGGGTGCTTTCCCAATAAATGGGATCCTTAGCTGCAACTTCTTTTTGCAACCATTCGAGTCCATTTGTTTCGTAATCCGCTATAATGTTATTTCGAAGGGTTACATCAATAGCGGGCATCAGGTCAATACCTTCACAAAAAGATTTGATGTAAAGCCCTGTACCGCCTACCATCACTGCGGTTGTATTTGTTTTGAAAATTGTAGCCGCTGCATCTAGTGCGTATTTTTCAAAAATACCCGCGTTCACTTCTTCTTTAATAGAATGAGTACCTATAAAATAATGTTTGACTGCAGTAAGTTCGTCGGTTGAGGGTTTAGCAACACCAATAGAAAGTTCGTTGTAACACTGCCTCGAATCGGCAGAAATAATTTGGGTATTAAAATACTGTGCAAGCGCTATCGCAAATGCCGTTTTACCTACAGCCGTAGGACCTACTACAACAATAACCGTGGGAATGTTTGCATCAAAATCACTACTGTTTGAAAGTAGCGCTAAGACCTTATTAATATTCCTCTTGTCCATCCTCATCTTGCGTATCTACAACGTCGTCATCTGCATCATCATTACCATTATCGTCATCATCTCCTTCTTCACCAAAACCATCTGCAGCTTCTGATAAATCATATTTTTCTTCGATGTCGGCAAACTTATTACCTAGTAAACTTTTGGTACCGTATTGTTGTGGACCAATCCCTTCGGTACGAGTAACGAGCGGATAAGTAAGTGTGGCATCTGTTTCTTTGCTTACATGAATTAGCTCAATTAAAAACAACCAACCTTTTGCAAAATCATATTCGTATACAAACTTTTGATTGGTATTTATAATTTCTGTTCCAATAGCAGTGTCAGCCATTAATAATGGTGGTGCTTGATATTTTTTATCGTACACTTCAAAACTTATTTCACGACCTTGCAACCACTTATCATTACTTCTATAAAAAGTAGCCTGATGTTTGCTATCAAATTCATACGCTTTTAAAATAGCGTAATGTAGTTCCGCAAAAGTTTGTGTATGCTTAATGG
>JBIIZN010000049.1:0-12100 GCA_044346275.1 Sediminibacterium sp. | reverse complement strand
ATAGGTCCAGAAAAATGACACTGGTTGATTATGGATTTCGTTTACCGAGCGCCATTGATAACCGCCCACTTAATTTTCATGAGTTTGATAACATGATTGGTCAAACCATTTTTGTGAGCGCCACCCCCGCCGAGTATGAACTTGAAAAAACCGGAGGTGTAGTGGTAGAGCAGGTTGTAAGGCCTACCGGCTTATTAGATCCGCCCATTCAGGTGCGCCCAAGCCATCATCAAATTGATGATTTACTCCATGAAATTGATCTTCGGGTATCAGCTGGCGACCGCGTGCTTGTTACAACACTCACCAAGCGTATGGCCGAAGAGATGAATCAGTATTTAGCCAAGCGAAATATTAAAGCCAAATATATTCATAGTGATGTGGATACACTGGAGCGCGTAGAAATTTTAAGAGACTTAAGACTTGGTGTCATTGATGTGCTAGTAGGTGTTAATCTATTGAGAGAAGGACTTGATTTACCAGAAGTTTCTTTGGTTGCTATTTTAGACGCAGACAAAGAAGGTTTTTTACGGAACGAAAAATCATTAACACAAACCGCTGGACGTGCTGCGCGAAATGTAAATGGACTGGTTATTTTTTATGCCGATAAAATGACGATGAGTATGCAGCGTACCATCGATGAAACGTCTAGACGTAGAGCCAAGCAAGTTGCTTACAACGAGGCTCACAACATAACGCCCACAACGGTTTCAAAAAGTAAAGAACAGGTGTTTGCACAAACATCGGTGCTTGATATTAAGGGTTACGATCCGTCTAATGCGGTTCAACATAATAACACCAATATCGAGCGTCAAACATTTGCAGAACAGGTTGTTTATACAACCATTCCTCAAATAGAAAAAGCAATTAAACTTGCAAAAAAAGAAATGGATGCTGCTGCAAAAGATATGGACTTTATCGAAGCCGCGCGCTTAAGAGACGAAATGTTTCGTTTACAAAAAATAAGTGCAGAAATGAAATAACCTACTCATGGCTTTGTAGAATGCATAGATTTCTTATCTTGTTATCCAACGATGCTACTTATGCGCTTTATTTGGTCTCTATATGTATGGATTACCGGCTGGAAAATCCATAAAAACTTTCCCTATCATTTAGATAAGTGTGTAATAATTGTGGCGCCGCATACGAGTGCCTGGGATTTTGTAATTGGTCTTGCCATAAGAAGTGTAAGGCATCTAGAACACGTTAAATACCTAGGTAAAGACTCTTTATTTAAGGGGCCCTTTGCTTTTATCTTTAAAAACACGGGTGGTTTTCCTGTAGACCGGTTTAACAAGCACAACATGGTGGACCAGGTAGTGGCACTTTTTGATAGTCACGATAAATTTGTGTTGGCACTATCACCAGAGGGAACTAGAAAAAAAACAGAGAGATTGCGTACCGGATTTTACCATATTGCAAAAAACGCTGGTGTCCCCATTGTAATGGTTGGACTCGATTTTGGCAAAAAAGAAGTCACGTTTGCCGAACCATTTTATACCACCGATAATGAGTCCGAAGATTTTAAAAAAATCATAACATTTTTTGCGCCACTTCAAGGAAAAATTCCTGCATATGGAATGGCGCATTTATTAGAAACTTATAATAATTAATTATGGCTAATTACCCTACACTCATTGATAAGTTCTGTGCATTTGAACAGTCACAACCGAGTCAATTATTTTTATCTGAACCAGTAGCGGGTAACTATAAAAATTTTACTTGGTCTGAGGCCGGACAGCAGGTGAGAAAAATGGCAGCTGCATTAAATGCTATGGGTCTAGGAAAAGACGATAAAGTTGCAATACTTAGTAAAAATTGTGCGCATTGGATTATGGCAGACCTGGCCATTGCTTTTGCGGGTTGCGTATCGGTACCCATGTATCCAAACATGACTGCTGATTCTATTCAACAAATTCTAGAACACAGCGAAGCCAAAGCGATTTTTTTTGGAAAACTAGATGGCGCAGACCAAATGCGAAAAGGTGTTCCAGAAAATTTAATTGTAATAGGCTTCCCCTTTTATTTAGAAAAAAACACACAAAACTGGGATGATTTAATTGCGGATCAACAACCCGTCGAGGGCAATCCTGTAAAGGATTCTAAGGCACTTGCCACCATTATATATACATCTGGAACCACAGGACAACCAAAGGGCGTGATGCATAATTTCCATGCAGTAGGATTTGCGGTTGAGAAATTTCTCAACCATATACACCAAATAAAAAAAGAAGTGTTTTTTTCTTATTTACCACTTTGTCATGTAGCAGAAAAAATGCTTGTAAAGTGTGGTGCTATTTTTACAGGAAGTACTATTTATTTTGTAGAAAGCCAAGATACTTTTAATGCCAATCTAGTGCATACACAGCCTACTGTATTTTTAGCGGTACCGCGCATCTGGGAAAAAATGCAAGAAGGCGTTTTATCTAAAATGCCACAAAAAAAATTAAGCACACTACTTAGCATTCCTATCATTTCTTCTATTATTAAAAAAGCAATTAAAAAGAAACTAGGACTTTCTAACGCTCGTTTTATTTTTACGGGCGCTTCTCCTATTAGTATTGCGCTTCAAGAGTGGTTCGCCAAACTTGACATTATTATTTTAGAAGCGTATGGCATGACAGAAAATTCGGCACTGTCTCATGCCAACAGAGTTGGTTTACATAAATTCGGCACAGTTGGTCAGCCCTATGCGGATGTTGAAGTAAGACTAAGCGCCGAAAATGAAGTTCAAGTAAAAAGCGAAGCTTCGATGCTCGGTTATTATAAAGAGCCGCAGTTAACGGCCGAGTCTTTTGAAGACGGTTTCTTAAAAACCGGTGACGAGGGCTCTATTGATGAAAACGGCTATTTAACCATTACCGGACGTATTAAAGACCAATTTAAAACCAGCAAGGGTAAATATATTATGCCGGCACCAATCGAAAACCAATTGTTAGAACACCCTATTATTAGCCAGGCCTGTGTGGTGGGATCGGGTATGTCTTCACCATTTGTGCTTTGTACACTTACTCCAGCGGCTGAAGTATCAAAAGATCTTGACGTTGAATTGGGTAGCTTTTTGGAGAAAATAAATAGTAAGCTAGACCACCACGAACGACTTTCAAAAATGGTTATTTGTAAAGAGGAGTGGAATATTCCCAATGGCCTTCTAACGCCAACGTTAAAAATTAAGCGAAAATCGATAGAATCGTATTATGGAAATAACTACGATCAGTGGTTAAAGGAGGAGAAAAAGGTTATTTTTGTATCGTAAACCCCATCAAAACGCAATTTTTAACCAATAAACGCGTTTATATCTCGATTAACTATCAATAATTTATACTGTTATGAAACTAAAACAACTATTTACAGTAATCGGATTTTCGTCATTGCTGTTTTCTTGTGTGAGTACAAAGAAATTTAAAGAGAGTGAAGCTAAGTATGTTCAATTAAGCGGTTCTTACTTAGATATGCAAGAAAAGTACCGTGCCCTTCAGGATGAAGTTAAAGCCATCCAGGCACAGCTAGACAAATCTAAATCTGCAAACTCTGAATTAAGTGCAAGAAAAGCTGCATTAGAGGAGCAAATTGCAGGCTTAAATGATCAAGTAGAATATTTGCGTAAAAACAGCAGCACTGCTATGGAGCAATTAAAAGATTTATCTGTAATCACCGGTGCACAAGCTGAAAGCATAAAAAAATCTTTAGAAAATATTGGTGCAAAGGATATTTACATCAGAGACTTACAAGGTTCAATTGCGCGTAAAGATTCTTTAAATATGGCACTTGTAATGAACTTAAAAGGAGCTATAGGAAACTTAGACGACCAAGACATCAATGTTAAAGTTGACAAAGGTGTTGTATATGTAGACATCTCTGATAAATTATTATTTAAAACAGGAAGCTACGATGTTACTGAGCGTGCTAAAGTTGTGCTAGGTAAAGTTGCAAAAGTATTAGCTGCACAACCAGAAATTGAATTTATGGTTGAAGGTCACACAGACAATGTTGCAATCAGCACTGACGAATTAAACGACAACTGGGATTTGAGTGTTAAGCGTGCAACATCTATTGTTCGCATCTTACAAAAATCTTATGGACTAGATCCAAAACGCATGACAGCAGCGGGTCGTAGCGAATATTTACCTATTTCAGATAATAGCACTGCTGCAGGAAGAGCAACTAATAGAAGAACAAGAATTGTGGTATTACCTCAACTTGATCAGTTCTTTAAATTATTAGAAAAAAAGTAGTCTTTACTAACCCATCTCTATATTTGAGAGCGCTTCCTACAAGGAGGCGCTTTCTTTTTTATAGATAGGTGCGTAAATAAAAAAGCATGAACCATCTTTAATGGTTTCAATTAAATCTTTGCTGATTTTTTCTGGAACGGCAGGACAGCCCCAACTTCTTCCCATACCATATTTTTGTGTTGCAAAGTTTTCATTCACATAGCGTGCGCCATGAATGACAACCGATCTCTCTAAAGCATGATCATTAATACCCTTTTCTTTTCCATCTAGTTCTAAAGACAATCCATTTTTTCCGTTGTAGGTATTTTTAGTTACAAAAAAACCAAGACTACTTTTTAAGCTATTAAATTTATTGGAAAAACTTTTTGCTATTGCAGCACCCGAGTTTTTTCCATGCGCTACATAATCGTAAAAAACCAATTCTTGCGAAATCAAATTGATAACAAAGAGTCTTTTTTGCGAAGAAGGAAGGCTATAGTCAACAATCGATAGTACGGAGCTGTTCATTAGTTTACCCTGTGCCAATAATTTTTCAAAACCCCTGACGGCGAGGTCAAACGCTTTTTTTGAAAGACCGCGCTGCTCAAGATCCAGTTTTTGGTATAGCTGCTCTTTTGGGAGGGGTTCGGCAAAACAGGCGCTGCTTAAGGTCAAAAAAAGGCAAAACACCACCAACTTGGAGCCCTTTTTAAATAAATCTTGTATGTATTGAAGCTTAATCAAGCGGTAAAGGTACCTGATTTATAGCCTAAAAACTTGTTAAATAGCAAAAACGAAGTCTAAAACATTGATTATCAACAAAAAAATCCCGCCTTAGGATTAACTATGGCGGGAAAGCAGTTAGCTGTTGGTTAAACTAGCTATATAACTAAGACAACCTTTTATCAATTTCGCTGCGTAGAGATGAAAATATTTCTTCTACTGTTCCTTCTCCCTTGATTTTCACCACTTTATCAAATCCAGCATAGTAGTTTGCTACCACCGTTGTTTTTTGTTCGTATTCATTAATGCGGGCTCTGATCACCGTTTCGTTGGTATCATCCGATCTTCCAGAAGTCAACCCCCTGTTTAATAAGCGCTTTACTAGCTCTTCTTCGCTTACTTCTAGGGCAAGTACGAGGCTAATTTCGGTTTCCTTGAGGGCCAATAGCTTATCTAAAGCTATACTTTGTGCCTCTGTACGCGGAAAACCATCAAATAAAAAGCCTTTTGCGGCCGGATTACTGTCTAGCGCCGAACTAATCATGCCAATAACTACTTCATCTGGTACCAACTGACCCTGATCCATAAAACGCTTGGCTTCGAGTCCTAGGGGCGTTTGATTGGCTATTTCACTTCTTAATAAATCGCCGGTAGACAGGTGTTTTAATCCGTACGATGCAATCAGGTTTTCGCTCTGCGTTCCTTTGCCACTACCGGGAGGTCCAAATAAAATAATATTAAACATGTTGATTGGGATTCTTGCTTGCAACAAATATACGAATTTGCATTATATACAACTAAACTAGCGGACCCTTTGTTATACCCTTAAACACCAGATCCTGGCAGAATATGAAAAAGATCATCCTCTATTTATTATGCTTGATAACCGTGCAAAGCTGCAGTGGATCTACGTTACAACAAAAAGCAACGACTATGGAAGACACTACTAAAAACAAGAACCCGCATTTTTCTAGAACCGACACTACTAAAATTACGGTGCCCGAAGATGCATGGAAAAAAATATTATCACCTGAGGTTTATTATATAGCCCGTAAAAAAGGAACCGAAAGACCATGGACGAGTAAGTTTGAAGATTTCAAAGAAATAGGTACTTATTACTGCGCGGTTTGTGGTAACGCACTTTTTAAAAGCAATACTAAATTTGATAGTGGTTGTGGTTGGCCTAGTTTTTTTGAGCCATTAACAAAAACGTCTATTATTTATTTAGAGGACAATACCCTTGGCATGAAAAGAACTGAGGTTCAGTGCGGAAGGTGCGAATCTCATTTGGGTCATGTTTTTGAAGACGGTCCACCGCCAACAGGTCTTCGCTATTGTATCAACGGTGTTGTATTGGATTTTGTGCCTAAACAAGCCGAAAAAAAATAATCTGCTTTTTCGATATCCGAAAAATTGCGCGGGGCGGCTACTCCCCCAATAAAATTGTTTATTTTTGCTATTCAATTTGATACTATGATTACTACAGGAAACTCTATCATTAGCATTTATACCGAGATGACACCAAATCCGGAAACCATGAAATTTGTGGCAAACAAATTATTGTATCCAGGAAAAAGTTTAGACGTTGCCGACGAATCACTTGCGGCCGCATCTCCGCTTGCAAAAGAGTTGTTTAGTTTTCCTTTTATCAAAGCTGTATTTATCGCTTCCAATTTTGTAACACTTACAAAAACCCCTGATACCGATGATTGGCAGGATGTTATTCCTACCATTAAAACTTTTTTACAAGAGTATCTAGAAAATGGTGGTGTTGTAGTGAATGAAGAAGAGGTTGCAAAAATGAAACAAGAAGCAACCAACACCGTGAGTGCCGATGATGATGATGTTGTAAAGCGCGTAAAGGAGTTATTAGAAAACTACGTAAAACCAGCCGTTGAAATGGATGGCGGTGCGATACAATTTAAAAGCTACAATGATGGCGTTGTAAACTTAATGTTACAAGGTAGTTGTAGTGGTTGTCCTTCTTCGATGGTAACCCTAAAAGCCGGTATCGAAGGCATGATGAAACGCATGATACCCGAAGTAAAAGAAGTGGTAGCAGAGGCCGAATAAAATGAGCCCCGCTGCATTATACCAATCTTTTTTAGATGGTTTATTACAAACGTCCGCATTAGAATTTATTGCCGTGCTTGCTGGAATAGCAAGTGTATGGTTTAGTAAAAAAGAACAGGTACTTGTGTATCCTGTGGGCCTTATCAACACCACTATTTTTGTTTACTTAAGTTTTAAAGGTCACCTACTAGGCGAAGCAAGTGTAAACATTTATTACACACTTATGAGTATTTATGGTTGGTGGTTGTGGACGCGCAAAAATGATCAAAAACAAACAATTATACAGATCCAGTTTTCATCGAAAAATGAACGTTTGCTACAGTTTTTATTTTTTGGTAGTTTTTATATCATACTTTATACGGCGCTTTCTTTTTCTAAAGCTTCATTTGCGCCCGGTGCCATACCTTGGGCCGACGCGCTTTCAAGCGCCGCAGCGTATACAGGTATGTGGTTAATGGCAAAGAAAAAAGTAGAGAGTTGGTATTATTGGATAGCCACTAATATTTTTTCAATACCCCTTTATTTTGTGAAGGGGTATGTATTTACCAGTGTTCAATTTTTTGTTTTGTTGATGCTCGCTATTGCAGGACTTATCGAATGGCGTAAAAAAGCACAGGCCGTATGAAATCCAACTTATCCCTAAAAAAAATAGTAGTAATAGGCCCTGAAAGTACTGGTAAATCTACACTTTGCGGGTATTTAGCGGATTATTATAAAACACTTTGGTGTCCAGAATTTGCAAGAGAATATTTATTAGAAAACGGAACTGCATATACTTTAGAGGATTTAATCACAATTGCAAAGGGTCAATTAGATGCGGTGCATAAACACATTGAAGCGCTACAATCACAAATAGATCAAACGGGAATTGTAAAACCACTTATCATTGATACTGATATGTACGTAATGAAAGTGTGGGCCGAATATGTGTTTAGCACTTGCCCTACATTTATATTAGATGAAATAAATAAGCAAGACTATGATTTGTATTTGCTTTGTAAGCCAGACATACCCTGGGTGAAAGACGAATTAAGAGAATACCCCGACGAAAAACCACGTCAAGAATTATTTCAGATTTACAAAGACATATTAATAAACCAACAAACGCCCTGGGTCGAAATTAGTGGCAGTTTTGAAGAGCGCAATCAAAAAGCGGCAGCTGCAATAGACGCTATTTTAGCATTCTAATAAATAGCTATAGTATATTTTTTACCAATGGGTAAAAAGGCTTTGTGCTTTTGTTTTTGAAGGGTTCCAATTCCATAAAAGCCAGCAGCAACAAGCAGTCTAGTGGTATTGCCAGTATCAAATAGCGGTAATCCTTTAATGATACTGTTGGCGATGTTCAAAAACATATAAGCACCACTTCCAAGCCTGAATAGTACGCCGTTTGTAAACATGCCAGATTTATACCTAGACTGTGGCATTCCTGAAATTTCGTTGATACTAATTTTTAAAAACCCTAGCCAGGTTGTATCTACCCGAAAGCCACCAAACATTGTAGGTGATTGCTGTGCACGGTACATATTGATGAGCAAAGAGTCTTTTAAAATGGTTTTTATTTTTCCCTCTATCCACTGTGTATTGCTAAATCTAAATGTGATACAATCTTTTTCTATCCAGCTCTGGATGGTTCTACCTTTTTCTTTTAATACCAGCGTATTACCAACTTGTGCACGCGATACCGAAGTAGTTAATACTAGAGCTACAAGTAAGCCTAAAATATATTTGAATGCAAACATTATTTTATTTTAACGCACCATAAAAAAGAAAAACACCAAATCCGATGAGTATTACGCCGGCAATTTGATTGATTAAATGTAGGTTTTTAGCGTTGAGTTTTGGTCTTAATTTTTCTGATAAAACAACTTTAACAATATCGGACGCAAGTACAAAAACAAGGCAAGTAATAAAAACAACCGCTTTGTAATTGGCTGGATTGCTTGATGCTGCTGCGTCTGCTACAATCGCGGCGGTCCAAGCAAACCAAAATAAAAACACACCAGGATTTAATGTGTTCATAAAAAAACCAGACAAAAAGAGCCCAGCATATTTTTGCCAACTTAGTTTTTCTTGGGCACCGTTAGTGTTTTCAGCAATACTTACTTTTTTAAATAGCAGTGTATAAATACCAAGCCCAATTAAAAAAACACTTCCTGCTAATGCTATTTTATTTTTATGCGCTAGGGCTGTTGCAAAAAGTCCCGTAAAAAAATTACAAAATAATACCAACGAAATATCTGACGAAGAAACCCCTGCTACAAAGCTTAATCCCGCCTTACGTCCACTGTTAATGCTATGTTTTATGATTGCAAAAATGATAGGCCCCACCGAAATGCTTAAGATCAACCCCAGTAACAAACCTTTTATTAGTGGCGCTACCATATTTTATGTATTGCGTATGAATGTTTCAAATGCTTCTAATTGTTTGCCTTTTAAAACCCTTGGAAATTTGTGTTGTCCGCCTAACTTTCCTTGCGACTCCATAAAACCTCGTACCAGATCTTCCTTAATTACTGTAACCGAAACGTTTTGTAAGGCACTTTTACGTTCGGTGGCATAATCATCATTAATGGTACAGAGGTGCTGATCAATGGCAGTTGCTAATTCATTTTCAATAACAGCGTCGTTGCAGGCAACATACCACTTGTGTGCAAACAAATTTCCATGCGGCACACCGGTTACTGTGTATTCTGGAATGCTAATGTTAAATGCGCGGCTTACGGTTTCAATGGCCTTGTTCATATTGTCTACACTTAAGTGCTCGCCCACTAAACTTAAAAAGTGTTTGGTTCTTCCCGTAATAATTATTTGTGCGTTCTCTTTGTCAATGAACTTAACAGTGTCGCCAATTAGATAACGCCAAGCGCCCGCTGCCGTACTAATTAAAATGGCATAATCGGTGCCTTCTTCCACCTCATCTATAAGTAATGCAGTTGCGTTATCTTTTATTTCTCCGTCTTCGTCAAAATTATTTTCATTAAACGGAACGAATTCTAAAAACAAGTGCTGACCCGTTACAAGCCGCATTCCTGCTGCGTTTTGATGGTCTTGGTAGGCAATAAAACCCTCGCTTGCTAAATAGGTTTCGATGTAGGTAATGGGTTTTCCCAATAATTTTTCAAACCCTTTTTTATAAGGTTCAAAACTCACACCGCCATGACCAAAAAAAGATAAATTAGGCCAGAGCTCGTGAATATTATTGAGCTCATATTTTTTTATAATCATTTCGATGCAGAGCTGAATCCAAGCAGGCACACCTACTAAAAAACCAATATCCCAATTTGGTGCTTCTGCAACAATCTCTTCTAATTTTTTATTCCAATCTTTTTCTTTGGCAATTTTTTTTCCGGGTTTATAAAAAGGCTGAAACCAAGTAGGTAGTTTTTTTGCAGTGATACCACTTAAATCACCGGCGTAAAATCCGGTTCCTTTTTGAAGCTCTGTGCTACCACCAATGGCAAGCCAGCCCTTTGCGATAGACGTGTATGGAATATTTTTATAATGACGTAGGCTTAGGAGTTGCTTCACCATAATGGCTTTATTACCCGATAATAACTGACGCGTAACAGGAATATACTTGCTAGACGCTTCCGATGTTCCGCTACTTAATGCGTAATATTTAATGTTACCTGGCCAACAAACGTCCGCTTCACCCTCAATACATTTATGCCACCACTCCTTGTAAATTTTATTGTAATTATAAATGGGTACTGCTTTTTGAAAATCTTTTGCAATCGATTTACTTTTCAATAATGCATCAAAATAAAATCTATTTCCGAATGCTGTGTTTTTTGCACGACGGAGTAATTTTTTTAAAACACGGTCCTGTTCCTTTTTCGTGTTTTTAGGGGATAGAGAGAGGTCAAATAGGGCCATGCTACAAAGCTAAAGCAAAATGATACAAAACTTGAATAGTGGCCGCATCTTCGTTACTTTTGCGATATGTTAACAGAAACACTGATAGCTGCTACAAAAGCGGGTGCTGCCGAGTTACAACGTTATTTTAATGGTGCCTTTGAAATTAGCCATAAAGAGGGTGTCAATAACTTGGTAACCGAGGCAGACCATGCCGCAGAGCGAGCCATTATTGGTGTGATACAGGCTGCTTATCCAGATCATTTTATTTTAAGTGAAGAAACTGGAGAAATTATCACCACCTCCGAATACAAATGGATTATAGACCCCATTGATGGTACCGTCAATTTTGCCAACGGTATTCCTATTTGTTGCGTAAGTGTGGGACTCGAAAAGGACGGTCAAGTGATCATGGGCGCTGTTTACAACCCCATTATGAATGAGTTTTATTTTGCAGAAAAAGGAAAGGGTGCTTTTGTAAACGATAAAAAAATGAGTGTCAGTAAAAAAAACAAGGTCATCGAATCATGTCTCGTAACTGGTTTTCCGTACACGTATTTAGATACACCTAATGGACCCCTTCAAGTATTTGAAAAATTAATTAGAAAAGGCATACCTGTGCGCAGGTTAGGTAGTGCTGCCATTGATTTGTGCTGGGTAGCGGCTGGTAAATTTGATGGCTTTTATGAACATAAATTACAGGCCTGGGACAGCGCTGCAGGTTTTTTAATGGTACAAGAAGCGGGTGGAAAAGTAACCGATTATGCAGGCAATGATTACTCCGTATATCAACCACATTTATTGGCCACCAATGGACATATTCATGACGAGTTACTCGCTATTATCAATGGCGGACCCGTACAATAAAAAATAAAATATGAGCGAACAAAGAACAGAAATCACCACCCTAGGTGAATTTGGATTGATAGAACACCTTACCAAAAATTTTGAAACGCATAACGCATCCACTGTTTTATCGGTGGGTGATGATGCAGCGGTGATAGATCATTTTGGAAAGCAAACGGTGGTTACTACCGATTTATTATTAGAGGGCATTCACTTTGACCTCATGTATACGCCATTAAAGCACCTCGGCTACAAAGCAGTGATGGTAAACCTTTCGGACGTTTATGCCATGAATGCGCAGCCTACACAAATTACCATTAGTATAGGTATCAGCAACCGTTTTAGCGTAGAAGCCATTACCGAATTTTATGAAGGCGTGCATATTGCTT
>JBIIZN010000048.1:0-12136 GCA_044346275.1 Sediminibacterium sp. | reverse complement strand
CATAAATACCGTCAGATAAAATATAGAGAACTCGAAGGGGCAATAAAGAGATCAGATAAAATATGGCGTAAACGATTGGGTACATATATTTCTATATTATGCAGGATCAACCCATGCACCATGCTCTTTTAATAAATGAATGAGTTCATCTACAGCAATCTCACTGTCTACATTTTTTTTGACAACTTCTTTGCCCTTATAGAGTGTAATTTTTCCTGGACCACTTCCTACATAACCAAAATCGGCATCGGCCATTTCTCCAGGACCATTTACAATACATCCCATAATGGCAATTTTAACACCTTTTAAATGATTGGTAACTGATCTGATTTTTGCAGTTGTTTCCTGTAAATTAAACAAGGTTCTTCCACAGCTAGGACAAGAAATGTATTCTGTTTTAGAAATACGAGTACGAGTAGCTTGCAATATGGTAAATGCGGTCGCATTGATAAATGCTTCTACACTAGCATTTGAATTGTAATTTCTACCACTTGTATCTTTAGAAGTGTTTGCTGTTTGTGCAGCATAACTTTTTGATGTTAAACCTAAGCAAAGTCCATCTCCGAAGCCATCTAATAAAAGGGCACCTGCTTCTGTAGCAAAATGAATGAGGTGCTCATCGGTAGTGTTCCAGTCACTGTCAATCGTAATTACTACGGGATTATTGATTTGCTTTTCTTGAAGTGCCATAAACATACGGCGAACTGCAGGCATTGCATTTTTATGTTTACTACTCAAGCATAAAATGGCTGTAGGATCGTTTGCGATACGCTCTAGATGTGTAAAATCATTGATAGGCGTTTCGTCACTAAAACAATCCATCATAACAAAATTTTGTTTTGGATGCTTTGGTGTTTCGCTATCGTAACCTGCGATATCAAATATGGGTATATACTTGTCGGAAGTATTTTGTGCAGCCCAAGTGGCAGGATATACAATCACTTTTAAAGTACCAGGTAATTCAAAATGTATGAGCTGGTGGCCAGTAAAAATATAATCGGCTGCTTGATCACCAATATTCCACTTATCTGTAACCGCATCATAGGTATAACCAATAGACGTTAAATGTGCTGGTTCGATTTTTTCAATCTTACTAAAATCTGCAATAACAACAGGTACTTGTGACGCGCCTACATTAGAAACCGCTACACTATATCTACGCTTATAGACAAACGGATCATAGGTAAGTTTTTGAACAGACGGAATTACGCCTAGTGCAGTGTTATCTATAATAGCACTATCTGCTGGATGTTTGTACCTTTTTACAAGGTCTCTACAAACCGGGATTTCAAATTCAGGATCTTCTGTTAAACTTACACGAACGGTATCACCAATGCCATCTTCCAATAAGGTACCAATACCTGCAGCACTTTTTACACGTCCATCTTCACCATCACCCGCTTCTGTTACCCCTAAATGAAGTGGGTAACATTCATTAAATTCAAGTTGCATTTGTTGAATGAGTAAACGGTAAGCCTGCACCATTACCTGCGGATTACTGGCCTTCATACTCAGCACAATATTATGGTAATCATTGGCCCGTGCAACACGCAAAAATTCCATAGCACTTTCAACCATACCCATTGGGGTATCGCCGTATCTACTCATGATACGATCACTGAGTGATCCATGATTCGTACCAATACGCATTGCCGTTCCGTGCTCCTTACAAATTAACACGAGTGGTGTAAACCGCTCCGTAATCCTTTCAATTTCTTCGGCATAATCCTGATCAGAATATTCAATAAGTTCAAACTTTTTCTTATCAACATAATTACCTGGATTGATACGTACTTTTTCTACAATGCGCGCAGCAATTTCTGCAGCATTAGGCGTAAAATGAATGTCAGCAACAATAGGTGTATCATAACCTCTTCGGCGCAATTCATTTTTTATATTCAATAAATTTTCTGCTTCTTTTTTACTTGGCGCAGTAATCCGAACAAGTTCGGCGCCTGCTTCGATACAACGAATCGTTTGCTCCACCGTTGCCATGGTATCAAGCGTATCGGTGGTAGTCATAGTTTGAACACGAATAGGATGACCATTACCAATTTTGACTTGACCAATGGTCACTTCTCTAGTTTTAAGACGACTTATTTGAGTTAAAGAAGGGCAGTAATATTGCATCATAAAACGTGTTGTAGTTGTGTTATCTTTTACCTTCAAAAAAACCTTGCTCTTTTAATATTTTATTAAGCACCAACATACTTGCATTTTTTATATCGCTGTTTGCGGCACCTTCTGATTGTAATACAAAAAAGTAAGGGTGTCTATTTTCTTCAATCCAACCAACAACCCAAGCAACTGCTTTGCCATTTTGCTTGAAACTAAGTCCAGTTTTATAACTCAATGTATATTTGGTATTGGCAGTTTGTACCATTAGCTTTTTAACCATTTCTTGGCTACGCTTTTGAAAAGGCAATTGGCCAAAATACAATTTCTTTACAAGCCCCAACTGCTCATCGGGTCTGACGGTTAGGTTGTTATTAAACCAAAAAGAATCAACGGCATTCCCCATTTTTTTGGTTCCATATTGTAAACTATCTAACCAGTGTTGCATCGTGTCTTTTCCAATTCTTCGCGCCACTTCCATAAAGTAAGGCGTTGAAGTTTGTTTAAAGGCACTATCCATGCGAATTGGGCCAGCACTATCTATAGAAAGCGTCATTTTTTCATCCACAATTCTTCCGGTTTCAATACCTACAAGCGCATTTACAATTTCAAAAGTAGATGCAGGTGCATAACTAGAATCTTTAAACTGTGGGAGATTATAAATATAAAACTCACCAGAGCCATTTTCAAAAAGTCCAAAAGAACCTGTCAAACCAGCCTCTTCAAAATATTTTTTATACCCATTTTGAAGTGTAACATTATTGGGAGAGCAGCTTTGAAGTGCTAACAATACGGCAGTACTTAATAAAAATAAAAACGAACTGCTAGATTTTAAAAAACGCATGGCTTAATTTTATAAAAGAAAATTATTCTTTTTCGATACTAATTAATTCTACATCAAAAACAAGAAGCGAACCAGGTCCAATCGAAGGACTCGGAGAACTATCGCCATAAGCTAAATCTGAAGGCACATATAATTTCCATTTGCTACCAACGGTCATTAACTGCAAAGCTTCCTGCCATCCTTTAATAACCCCGTTAACTGGAAACACAACTGGTTCTCCACGATCTACAGAGCTGTCAAAAATGCTTCCGTCTAATAAAGTACCATGGTAATGACATTTTACTTTGTCATTAAAGGAAGGCTTTGTGGTATCTGTACCTGCCTTAACCACAATATATTGCAATCCTGAAGGAAGGGTCACAACACCAGGCTTTTTTGCATTGGCAGCTAAAAATGCTGCTGCTGCTTTTTTTGAACCCGCCGATTTTTGTTCATTTGCTTTTTGCACAAATTCACCAATACATTTATCTAATACTGCTTCAGGAAGTGCCGAAGCCTTACCCGTAAATACATCTCCTATAGCACGGTATAAATTAGGCAGGTTGATGGCGTCAAAACCCTGTGCTTTTAAATTTTGACCAATACGAACACCTAAGGCATAACCAGCACTATCTGCGCCATTTTTAAAAACATTCACTGGTTTTACAGCAATCGCAGGCTTAGCAGCCGGTTTTGCAACTGTTTTTGGGGCAGTTGCTTTTTTTACTTGTGCATTAGCACCAAAAGATGCGAGTAATAGGCAAAAAAGAATACGTTTCATGTATTGTTGTTTAAGTATCAAATGTAAATAAATAATTAGTCATTTAGTAGGGCAGCTACTGCATTACTTGCAATAGCAAAATTAAAGCCAGCAAGCACTTCTTGCATCATTTTTTCAATTTTATCATTACACAAATTACCCATACTGCCCTCATGTGTATGGTTTAAAGAAGTGGTGTACCTAAAATTGCCATTTTCGATGTCCAACCCTACTTGTTTGTATGCGTCTCTAAAGGGAACACCTTTTAAAACCAATTTGTTTACTTCCTCTACACTAAAAGCATATTTATACTTTTCGTCTAACAAAATGGTTTCTTTTACTTCAATTGCCTCAAACATAAGTTTCGCCATAGCGAGACATTCTTGTAAGGTATTGAATGCAGGAAATAAATGCTCTTTTAGAAGTTGTAAATCCCTATGGTATCCAGAAGGTAAATTGGTCGTCACAAGCATTACTTCGTTGGGTAGTGCTTTAATGCGGTTGCAATGCGAACGAATCAGTTCAAAAACATCTGGGTTTTTTTTGTGCGGCATAATACTTGATCCCGTAGTAAGCTCTGCGGGAAAAGAAATAAAATCAAAGTTTTGATTTAAGTAAAGACAGGCGTCCATACTCATTTTTGCAAGCGTGTCTGCAATATTTGCAAGCGCCATAGCAGTAATTCGTTCTGCTTTTCCACGACCCATTTGCGCATACACCACATTGTAATTTAAATTTTCGAAGCCAAGTAAAACAGTGGTGACACTTCGGCTTATGGGAAATGATGATCCGTAGCCTGCCGCAGATCCAAGTGGGTTTTTATTGACTACTTTATAGGCACTTTGTAATGTAATTAAATCGTCTACCAAACTTTCGGCGTAGGCACCAAACCAGAGTCCGAAAGAAGATGGCATAGCAAGCTGTAAATGCGTGTAGCCCGGCAGTAAATGATTTTTGTATTTTTCGCTCTGTGTTTGCAGTAATGTAAAAAATGACTGAACACTTCCAACAAGCTCCATAATTTCATGACGCAGGTATAATTTTAAATCTACAAGTACCTGATCATTTCTACTTCTTGCACTATGAATTTTTTTTCCTGCATCGCCTAGTTGTTCTGTTAATAAGAGTTCTACATAAGAATGAATATCTTCTACACCTTTTGGTAATACAAAGCCTGGCGAAATTACCTGCTTATAAATATTTTTTAATGCTGCGTCAATCAACTGGGCTTCAGATGATTCCAACAAACCAACCTGCGCAAGCATGCGCACATGAGCGAGTGAACCAAGCACGTCAAAGGGCGCGAGCATGGCATCAAATGCCGGATCGTTTCCAACCGTAAAATTTTCTACTGCCGATGCTACGTTTGTATTTTTTTGCCAAAGTTTCATTGTTCCAATTTTTTATACTGCCATTACTTATTCAGTAATGCATGATCTAACAATTCAATATATTTTTGTATGCCGTTTTCTATTTCTGCAACAAACACAAATTCATCAGCGCTATGACTTCTTGCCGATTCTCCAGGACCCATTTTTAAAGCCGGAAATGAAATAAGCGCTTTATCAGATGTAGTTGGTGAACCGTAGGGCTTACTACCAATAGCGATACCAGCTTTTACAAGCGGATGATCTAATGCTATCGCCGAAGATTTTAGGCGCGTGCTCCTAGGCGTTAATGTTACCGCTGCATTATTTATTTGTACATGAAGCTCTGCTATAATTTGATCAAACGTATAGCACTCATTTACACGTACATCTACCACCAATTTACAATCGGGTGGCACTAGATTGTGCGCCTTATTGGTTGTTTCAATAACAGTTACTGTTTGACTTACCGGACCTAATAATTCTGAAATTTTTGAAAACCTGAAATTTTTAAAAACGTCGATAACAGGTAGCGCATTATAAATTGCATTGTGCCCTTCACCTCTGGCTGCATGCCCTGCAATGCCTGGTACCACAACGTCTAACACCATTAAACCCCGCTCTGCTACTGCTAATTGCATAGCAGTTGGTTCGCCAATAATAGCACAATGAATAGCTGGCAAATGAGGCACCAAACTTTCAATACCATTTTTTCCAGAAATTTCTTCTTCGGCTGTACCAGCAAAAATGATATTGTAGGCTAAATTTTCCTGTGTGTAATAATGTAAAAAAACATGGAGTAGTGATACAAGTGATGCACCAGCATCATTACTTCCTAATCCATATAATTTACCCTCTTTAATAATTGGATCATACGGATTAAGTGTGTAGCCCGCATTGGGCTTTACAGTATCGTGGTGAGAATTTAAAAGTATTGTTGGCTTTATAGGATCAAAGTGTTTATTAGTAGCCCAAACATTATTCAGGTGCCTACTAGGCGTTACGCCATGTTCCATTAAATAGTCAAATAAAATAGACGCAGTACTGTCCTCCTCTTTACTAAAAGAAGGGGTCGCAATAAGCTTTTTTAATAAAGCCGTTGCAGAAACCGCGTATGTGTTTTTATTTGCTTCCAAGTATTTATTAATTTTTTTGAATGGTAGTACCCCCAGAGCCATTTAATAATGCTACTACCTCTAAAGCGTCTCCAATGATAACCCTACTAACTCCTTTATGCAAGGCTTCAAAAGCATTGTCAAGTTTTGGAATCATTCCTTCATTTACTTGACCACCCTCTTTTAACGCCGCATAATTTTGAGGATTGATAATAGGTATAACGCTATTACCATCCGCTATAGATGACAGTACCCCTTTTCTTTCAAAAGAATACACTAAAGATACTTCATATTTGCTGCTGAGAGCCGTAGCAATGGCCTGCGCCATAGTATCGGCATTGGTATTTAGTAATTGTCCCGCACCATCATGTGTAATGGGTGCCACTACCAGTGATAAACCAGCATGTAAAAAAGCTGTGATTTTTTCTGTGTCAACGGCGTCGATATCACCTACAAAACCATAATCGGTTGTAGCGTTTATTCTTTTATGCGCAAGTATAATATTAGCATCAGCACCACAAAGGCCAAGTGCGTTTACATTTTTTGATTGAAGTGCTGCTACCATATTTTTATTGATGTATCCAGCATATACCATCGTTACAATTTTAAGTGTAGCAGCATCTGTTATTCTTCTGCCATCTACCATTTGCTGTGGTATATCTAAATCGGTAGCCATTTTAGTTGCCAATTTACCGCCGCCATGAATTAAAATTTTCTTTCCTTCTACTGCTGCATAGGCACTTAAAAAGGAAGCAAGATTTGCTTCGTTATCTATAATGCTACCGCCAATTTTTATAATAGATATTTTTTCCACGCTTATTTTTTTGAAGATAAAATGGTGGACAATACCGCTTGTGCAGCCCATACCCTGTTACCTGCCTGCTTCGTTACTAAACTTTGAGGGCCATCTAAAATTTCATCAGAAAGCTCTACGTTTCTTCTTACGGGTAAGCAGTGCATCACTTTTGCGTTATTGGAATGCTTGAGGGAGTTTGCAGTTAACATCCAAGCAGGGTCGGTACAAAAAACCTTGCCATAGTCGTTGTAAGAACTCCAGTTTTTTACATATACAAAATCAGCGCCTTCAAGCGCCGCAGCTTGATCATGGGTAATGGTGGCGCCTTTTGTATAGTTTTCTGAAAGTTCATACCCACCCGGATTTGTAATTACTACATCAGCAAAATTAGCAGCAGTGATCCACTGCGCAAAACTATTGGCCACACACTGCGGAAGCGCCTTTACATGCGGCGCCCAAGTTAATACCACTTTTGGTTTTTTAAAAAGCTGGGTGGCAGCTATAGATTCCTGTATGGTTATTAAATCCGTTAATGATTGAAGCGGATGCAGTGTTGCGCTTTCGAGACTTACAACAGGCACCCCAGCATATTTAATAAATTGATTGATTATTTTTTCTGCGTAATCTTCGTCTCTGTTTTGAAGTCCTGGAAAAGTACGAATACACAAAATATCAAAGTACTGGCCCAAAACGGGTGCAGCATCTTTTACGTGTTCTACGGTTGTGCCATTCATGATAGCACCTTCTGCAAATTCTAAAGCCCAGCCTTCTTTGTCTACATTAAAAACAACGGCGTCCATACCTAAATTTTGCGCGGCCACTTGCGTACTGAGTCTTGTGCGTAAACTTGGATTCAGAAATAAAAGTCCCACCCGCTTACCTGCACCCATCGCTTTATCCATAAAAGGATGTTGCTTGTATTCAAGTCCTTTATTGATGAGTGCTTGAATATCGGACACGTCGCCTACTTGGATAAATTGTTTCATGACAATGATTGAATGGCTTTTTGCAGTCTTTCTAAAAAAATATCTATCTCCGCTCTTGAAATTGCTAAAGAAGGAAGGAGTCTTATCACATTAGGTTTTGCCTCGCCAGTAAATACTTTAAATTCTTGTAGCAATACTTTTTTTAAATCTTTGATTTCATCCGCTACATCAAAACCAATCATGAGCCCTCTGCCTCTTAGATTTTGTAGATGCGGGATTTTTGAAAGCGCTTCTATTAAGTAAGCACCATTACTTGCTGCGGCCTCCAATAAATTTTCTTGTTCCATCACTTCAACAACAGCGAGTGCTGCGGCACAGGCCAAATGATTGCCACCAAAAGTAGTGCCAAGCATTCCGTACTTAGGTGCAATATGTGGGGCAATTAAAATGCCGCCAATTGGAAAACCATTACCCATACCCTTTGCCATCGAATAAATATCAGCATCTACGCCTGCAGCGTCGTGTGCAAAAAATTGTCCTGTTCTTCCATATCCACACTGCACACTATCTGCTACATATAGTGCGCCATGCTTATTAGATAGTGATCTAATTAATTGTAAAAATGTATTAGATGCAACCCTGATACCACCCACACCCTGTATGCCTTCAACTATAACAGCAGCAATACGATCCCCCTCAGTATCAAAACAAGCCTGAAGTGCAGCTTCGTCATTAAAGGGTAAGAAAATAATATTTTCTGTTTCATTAACAGGCGCTATAATAGATGAGTTGTCTGTGGCAGCTACTGCAAGTGAAGTTCTTCCGTGAAAAGCTCCTGTAAAAGCAATAATTTTTTTTCGGGCCGTTACAAAAGAGGCAAGCTTTAATGCATTTTCGTTGGCTTCGGCGCCACTATTGCATAAAAAAAGTTGAAAATTATTTTTACCGCTTACGGTTCCGATTTTTTCTGCTAGTTGGGTTTGAATAGGGATAATAACCGAGTTAGAATAAAAAGCAATTTTATGAAGTTGTGTTTCTATTGCTGATACCCAGTATGGATGCGTATGACCAATACTAATAACAGCATGTCCACCGTACATGTCGAGATACTCCGTTCCTTTTTCGTCCCATACAAAAGAACCCTTAGCTTTTGTAATGGTGATATTATTAAGTGGATATACGTCAAATAGTTTCATGGCTAAAAAAAGTTTGCTTTAAATAAAAGACCCGTTGTTTCATCTAGTCCAAAAAGTAAATTCATGTTCTGAACAGCTTGCCCACTAGCGCCTTTTATTAAATTATCGATTGCACTATGCACAACTAGTTTATTCCCCTGCTTTTCAATTTGCAGTACACATTTATTGGTGTTGACGACTTGCTTTAAATGTATAGGCGTTTCAGATACCACAACAAATGGATGTGCTGCATAATAATCAGCATACATTTCCAGAACAGCTTCGATTGGTAAACTGCAATCGATAATTGAGCTGGTATAAATTCCTCTTGTAAAATCACCTCTCCATGGCACAAAGTGAAGGCCAGGCCCTTCGCCACCAGTACTAAGCGGTGCATCTGATTGCAAATGATTCAAGGATTGTACAATCTCAAAAACGTGCTGGTGATCGAGTGTTTTATAGGCCTGAATATTATTAGCGCGCCAACTAAAATGCGAGGTTACACATAATGATTGTCCTGCACCCGTTGATCCTGTAATTCCCGTTGTATAAATATCTTGTAAAAGGCCAGATTTTGCAAGTGGTAATAATGCCAACTGAATGGCGGTTGCAAAACAGCCTGGATTGGCAATATTTTTTGCTGTCGTTATTTTTTCACGATTTAATTCTGGCAATCCGTAAACAAAAATTCTATCTGCAATTACAGCGTTTTGTGTAAGTCTAAAATCTTGTGATAAATCAATGATAGATACAGACGCTGCAATGTTTTGCTCCGCTAAAAATTTTTTTGATTCGTTATGACCCATGCACAAAAACAAAACATCAATAGAATCTAAAAAGGTATTGGTAAAAACAAGATCTGTGTCACCCATTAAATCTGTATGGATAGCAGATACAGGCTTACCCGCATTACTACTGCTATGTGCAAATGAAATATGTACTTCTGGATGATGAACAAGTATTCTTAATAGCTCGCCACCGGTATACCCTGCACCACCAGCAATACCTACATTTATTTTTTTCATGATTGGCTATTTTTGATGCTGTGGTAAATAGAGGTTTGGTTGCCAAATATTTTTGAAAATCCACGCACGTCTTCACCAGACCAGCCACTATTCATTTCACCGTATTTTCCAAACTTACTGCTCATTAAATCAAATGCAGATTCAATGCCAATTACCGTAAAACGGTATGGATGAAGTTGTACAAATACCGTGCCCGTAACATTTTCTTGTGCATTTTCTAGAAACGCTTCGATATCACGCATCACCGGATCCATAATTTGACCTTCGTGCAACCAGTTACCATAAAACTGTGCCAATTGATCTTTCCAATTTAACTGCCACTTGGTTAACACATGCTTTTCAAGCGCATGATGCGCTTTTAGTATAACCATGGGTGCTGCTGCTTCAAAACCAACACGACCTTTGATACCAATAATGGTGTCACCCACATGAATATCACGTCCAATGCCATAGACTCCAGCAATGGTTTGTAAATATTGAATAGCTTTTGTTGGATGATCAAAACGCTTATCATTAATCATGGTTAATGCACCTTTTTCAAAATGCAAACTCACTTCTTCGGTTCCTGCAGCTGTTACTTGCGTTGGCCATGCAGACTCTGGTAACATACCCTTAGACGTTAAAGTTTCTTTACCACCAACACTAGTTCCCCAAAGCCCTTTATTGATAGAATATGTTGCTTTTTCAAAGTTCATAGTAACACCCTTTGATTTTAAATAAGCTATTTCATCTTCTCTACTAAGTTGCATATCTCTAATAGGCGTAATGATGGTTACACCAGGAATCATAATATGAAAAACCATATCAAAACGAACCTGATCATTACCTGCACCCGTACTACCGTGCACCACAGCTGCCGCGTTCATTTTTTTTGCGTGTTCAGCAATATGAAGGGCTTGACTTAAACGCTCTGCACTAACGCTTAATGGATATGTGTTATTTTTTAGCACATTACCATAAATCAAATACTTGATAATACTGTCATAATATGACTGAACAGCATCAATAGTGGTATGTGTTTTTACGCCCAGATTATAAGCATGAGCTTCAATGTTTTTTAACTCTTCTTCTGAAAAGCCGCCAGTATTAACAATCACACTGTGTACTTCATAACCTTTCTCGTCTGTCAAATATTTAACGCAATAAGAGGTATCTAAACCGCCACTAAATCCGAGTACCACTTTATCACCTGCATTTACTTGATGTAGTTCACTTGCCATTTTATTATATTTTCGATAGATTAAAGCTTGCTAGTTTTCTTTTCTTTTTTTCTAAACCACTGCATCAAATGATTATGTTTGAATTTCATAAAGCGTTCGTAGAGTTTAGAATTACTTTTAAATGCTGACGATGTTTCTTGCGTTGTGTAATGATCCGCAGGGTCGTACAGCATAGCCGTACACATACAATTTTTACGATCTTTACTTAGTAAAATTTCATAGTTCACACAGCTTTTACAACCCGCCCAAAATTCTTCGTCATCTGTTAATTCACTATAGGTAACAGGCTCGTAACCCAAGTCACTATTGATTTTCATCACCGCAAGGCCTGTTGTCAATCCAAATATTTTTGCTGTGGGATAGCGCTCTCTAGATAATTGAAAAATGGTTTGCTTAATTAATTTAGCAACGCCACTTTTTCTATGTGCAGGTGCTACAATGAGACCACTATTGGCCACAAATGTTTCATGACCCCAAACTTCGATATAGCAAAAACCTACCCAAGTACCATTTTGTTCGATGGCGATTACCGCCTTGCCTTCTTCCATTTTTTTTGCAACGTATTCAGGCGTTCTTTTGGCAATACCAGTACCCCTGGCTTTTGCAGAAGATTGCATTTCGTCTGTAATGGTATGAGCATATGTAACGTCGCTAGCATTTGCTACGCGAACAATTATTTTTTGTTCCAACGCGTTCAATTAAAGTTGTAGAAAAGAAAAAGTAAACTGGGGGTTTTTTCACTGATAGGGGCAAGTGCCAGTTGCTCGTCCTATCAGCATCCACGTCGCGATCGGACCAGTAGTTCCGCAATAGA
>JBIIZN010000002.1:0-38654 GCA_044346275.1 Sediminibacterium sp. | reverse complement strand
TTTATTACTAGCTGGAGATGTAGATGTGATTGGTATTGATGAAGCGCAGTTTTTTGATGCAGAAATTACAATGGTATGCGAAACCTTAGCTACAAGAGGCATTAGGGTTATCGTAGCTGGACTCGATATGGACTATTTAGGTAAACCCTTTGGTCAAATGCCTAATTTATTAGCTGTTGCTGATTACATTACAAAGCTCCATGCTATTTGTATGAAGTGCGGAAATATAGCACACGTGTCATTTAGAAAAACGGCCAACGAGAGCCAAGTATTACTCGGCGAAAAAGATACCTACGAACCTCGTTGTAGAAAATGCATGCATGAAAAATAAAAACGCCATACTTGCTTTATTACAAAAAGATTTTCTGCTTGAACTCAGACAGCAGTATACTTTGTATGGCATTATACTTTATGTAGTAACCACCATTTTTGTTGTGTATTTGTCGATGGGTCAACCCGAAGATCAAGTTTGGAATGGACTTTTTTGGGTGATACAATTATTTGTTTGCGTTAACGCTGTCGCCAAAAGTTTTTTGCAAGAAGGAAGTGGACGCATGTTATACTTTTACTCCATTACCAGTGCTCAAAATTTTATACTCGCTAAACTTATTTTTAATCTAGTGCTCATGCTTGCTATGAGCTTATTAAGCCTAGCGGTTTTTACATTATTACTAGGCAATCCACTCACCCATGCGCTTGTATTTACAGGTATTGTTTGCCTGGGCGGCATGAGTATTAGTTTGGTATTTACTTTTTTAGCTGCCATCGCAGCTAAAGCACAACAAAACGCTGCAATGATGGCTATCATGGGCTTTCCGCTCATTATTCCACAGCTTCTACTACTCATGAAAATTTCAGCCACCGGCTTTTCTTCTGTAATACAAGGCGGCTTTGTACAAATGGTTGCAATGCTAGTTGGACTAGATATTTTAGTGGTTGCGCTTGCACTTATTTTATTTCCATTTTTATGGAAAGATTAAGACCGCACCAATTTTTTCATTAAAATCTTAAGTGCCTTACAGTTTGCCCTTTGTTTATAAGTTGCTTTAAAGAATCGATGCCAATTTTTAAATGATTTTCAACAAAAGCACTTGTCACTTTTACATCGCTCGCTTCTGTTTTAACGCCCTCTGGAACCATGGGCTGATCACTTACTAATAAGAGTGCCCCCGTTGGGATTTTATTGTAAAAACCAACCGTAAAAATGGTCGCTGTTTCCATATCGATTGCGTGGGCCCTAACACGTTGTAAATATTCTTTAAAAACATCATCATGTTCCCAAACTCTTCGATTAGTTGTATAAACGGTGCCAGTCCAATAATCAACGTTATAATCTCTAATGGTTGTAGATATCGCTTTTTGTAAAGCAAAGGCTGGCATCGCTGGCACTTCTGGCGGGAAATAATCATTGGAGGTACCTTCGCCTCTAATGGCAGCAATAGGTAATATTAAATCGCCTAAACTATTTCGTTTTTTAAGACCTCCGCATTTACCCAAAAACAAAACCGCTTCTGGTTCAATAGCCGTTAATAAATCCATCACCGTTGCTGCTCCCGGACTACCCATACCAAAGTTGATAATGGTTATGCCGCCGGCTGTTGCACACTGCATAGGTCGGTCTTTTCCAATCACTTCCACCCCATTCCATGTAGCAAATAGATTGATATAATTGCTAAAATTGGTAAGTAAAATATATTTTCCAAAATTTTGAAGCTGTTCGCCAGTATACCTTGGAAGCCAGTTATTTACAATTTCTTCTTTCGTTTTCATAGGTTGTTATTTTAACCCAGTGTGGGTATATTTGAAAAAAGTTAATTGGCTAAATTACAAAAAAGCCTTGACAATACAATTCTTATGATCCAAGTAGAGTATCCAAAATTTGCGCATCAAATTAAAAGCTTGGATCAAAAAGAGCAAATTTTTGATCCCTTCCGAAAAATTTGGGTGCGACTAACCCCCGAAGAATGGGTTCGTCAAAATTTTTTGCAGGTACTCGTTCAAAAGCAGCTTGTTCCAGCTTCCCTCATTGCTATAGAAAAAGAAATCAAATGGGGAGAAACAAAAAAAAGGTTTGATATCCTTGTTTACAAAGACACCAAACCTTGGTTAATTGTTGAATGTAAAGAAATGAATGTTCCGCTTAGCGAATCTGTACTTAGGCAAGTATTACATTATAACAGCAAACTAGAAACGCAGTACATTGTAATTACAAATGGAAACGAAACTTTTGGTTTTGATGTAAGAAATGCCCAACCTATTGTAATGTCAACGCTACCAAGCTTTACACCTGATTAAGGGAAAATACCAAGCTCTGCGTAAGACGTTCCCACCTTATTAATAGCACATACATAAGCAGCGGTACGCATATCAGGAATAGAAGGATTGTCTTTCCAGATTTGCATAATTTCTCTAGTTGCAGTAATCATGGTTTCTTCTAAACCACTGTGCACTAAATCCACTTCTTCAGGACCGTGCATAATAAAACCACGCTCCGCAGCAGATACTTTTTTACCAGTCAATTCTTCTATTTGAGAAAGAATATGCGTATTTAAATTTTCTGTAAATCTTTTTTCCATACGGCCATAACGCACGTGACTTAAATTTTTAAGCCACTCAAAATAGGACACCGTTACACCCCCTGCATTCAAATACATATCAGGCACCACAAGCGTTCCCTTCGCAGCAAAAATTTCATCTGCTTCCGGTGTTAAAGGACCGTTGGCTGCTTCACCAATAATTTTAGCTTGAACGCGTGGCGCATTTTCACCATTAATTACATTTTCAAGCGCAGCAGGAATTAAAATGTCACAAGCAAGCTCCAAAGCATCTGTGCTTTTAGTAATATTAGTAGCCCCTGGGAAATTTAAAATAGAACCTGTTTTTTTACGGTGTTGAAAAACATCTTCTTCGTTAAGGCCATCTGCATTAAAAATAGCACCTTCAAATTCTGCAATCGCAATTACTTTAGATCCATGTTCTCTAAAAAATTTGGCACTATGGTAACCCACATTTCCTAAACCTTGGACTACTATGGTTTTACCCGCTACGCCTACTGTTAAGCCACGCTTTTCCATTTCGTCTTGCATGTTACATACTTCACGGATACCAAAAAACACCCCAAGTCCTGTAGCTTCTTTTCTTCCTCTTACACCACCTTGTGTAATAGGCTTACCGGTTACACAACCAGCAGCATCAATTTCGCCAGGTTTCAAAGACGCATAGGTATCAACAATCCATGCCATTTCACGTTCACCGGTACCATAATCAGGAGCAGGAACATCAATACCAGGGCCGATAAAATTCTTTTTTACAAGCTCAGCAGTATATCTTCTAGTGATTTTTTCTAACTCATATACGGAGTGTTCACGTGGATTGATTTTAATACCGCCTTTACCACCACCAAATGGAACGTTTACAATAGCACACTTGTAGGTCATTAGTGAAGCGAGCGCCATAACTTCGTCTTGGTTCACTTCTTCACTGAAACGAATCCCTCCTTTACATGGTGATTTGTGCTGCGAATGCTGCACACGATATGCTTCAATTACTTCAATTCTGCCATCATCCATTTTTACTGGAAAACGCATACTATACACACTATTACATGCTTTAATTTGTTCTAACAACCCATTTTCCCAGTTGGTAAATTTGGAAGCTTTGTCAAAACTTTTTTCTACACTTTTGAAAAAACTATACGGCGCATTAGTAGACATAACAATCGATTTATTTGTTTTCTAATTTTGAGATTTTTTTATCAATGGAATAAACGTATAAAAAAAGACCTGTTACAATGGTGGCAACAACAGCCATTACAACATATATTTTTCCATTACTCCGCATCACATCAGTGTTTGTATTGGCAGCAACATCCTGAGCTTTTGCTGCAATAAAACAACCAATTGTAAATAGTACAAGTAAGAAAGATTTAAAATATTTTTTCATAATTTATTTTGCTTTAAGTATTTCGTATCTAATTTTTAAGGTACTTACCCACACACCAAGTAAGGTCCAGCCAATAACAGCGGGATAAAATACGGAACGCATATTTGCATCCATATCTTTTCCGTTAATTCCAGGGTTACCTTCACTACCCTGACCCCCAGGATGAAGCGACTCCGTGAGTCTTGGCAGAATCCATAGTGTTGGGAAAAGCATAAAAAATGCGAAAATGTTGTAAACCGATGCTATGCGTGAACGTTTGTCTTCGTCTGTCATACTTCCCCGTAATACAAAGTAAGCAAGGTATATAAGCATGGCAATGGCTGCGCCGTTTTGCTTAGGGTCACCACTCCAAGGACTACCCCACTGATAATTTGCCCAAATGGCACCTGTAGATAATCCTAAAAAACCATATAAGGTTCCAGTAGCCGCAAATGCCTTAGAATAAAAATCATCGATGGGAGATGTGGTGCGCAAATATTTTGCAGCATACCATACAGAAATAGAAAGTAAAATCATCATAGCAAACCACATAGGAACATGAAAAAACATGTTTCGAATGGAGTGCTCAAGCCTGTCATCTAATTTAGGAACCTTGACAATAAAACCATAAATACTAGTGTAAAAAAGAAGCAAAAATGCAACCCATTTCCACCATGCTTTTCGAATCATATTCAATCATTTAGATGACCTACAAAAGCTAGTAAACTAACAATTGTAAGTGCAAAATTAAGCGAACCGGTACAATAATGAACAGTATTAACAAATATTAATCCACATTAGCATAAAATTGGCTAATTTTTTTGTCTAATCTTGTATAAAACTATAACACAATGGGCGCCCCTTTGTTGCAAATTAAAGATCTATCTGTTTCTTTTGAAAAAGAGAACAAAAGCTTTATAGCAGTAAAAAACCTGAGCCTAAGTGTTTGCAGGGGTGAAATAAGGGCACTTGTTGGGGAATCGGGGTCTGGTAAATCGGTAACATCCATGAGCATTTTACAACTCATTCCAAGCCCACCTGTTTCCTATAAAAATGGTTCTATTTTGTTTTACAATAGTGATAGTGGATGTATTGATTTACTTCAATTAGATACCTACGAATTACAAGCCATAAGAGGTGCGAAAATTGCTATGATTTTTCAGGAGCCGATGACTGCACTTAATCCAGTAATTACCTGTGGCGAACAAATGATTGAAACCATTATGTTGCATCAAAAGCTTTCAAAAGAAGAAGCAACAAAAGAGGCCATTGCATTATTTACAAGCGTTAAAATAAATGCCCCCGAAAAAACAATTGATAAGTATCCGCACGAGTTAAGTGGTGGACAAAAGCAGCGCGTAATGATTGCCATGGCAATGAGTGGGAAACCTGATTTACTCATATGCGACGAACCCACAACAGCACTTGATGCGCAAGTGCAAAAAAGCATTTTAGAACTACTTAAACATTTGCAACAACAAACAGGCATGGGTATTTTATTTATTACCCATGATTTTAATGTGGTGGCTTCTTTTGCAGACGCAGTAACTGTTTTATACAAAGGAGAAGTTGTAGAAGAAAATACAACAAAAGCATTATTTGAAAACCCTATACACCCATATACCAAAGCACTATTGGCGTGCAGACCTGGCCTTTACCCCAAAGGATACAAGCTTCCAGTTGTATATGATTTTTTATCAAATCCAAACTACAAAGCACCCCCTGTTGTTCGTGAAACAAAATTGCCATTACCAAATAATCAAGCTACTTTATTAGCTGTTAAAAATGTATCCATCCGCTTCCCTATACTTACCAATATTTTTGGAAAAGTGACAAAAAGTTTTACTGCCGTAGATCGCATTTCTTTTGACATTAAAGAAGGCGAAACCCTTGGTCTCGTTGGAGGGTCGGGATGCGGAAAAACAACACTTGGCAGATCCATTGTTGGATTACAAAAAATTAACGAAGGCTCTATTATTTATAAAGGAGAAACCATTGCCTCTCCTAACAAACCCTATAATCCGCATTATAAAAAAATCATTCAACTCATATTCCAAGACCCTTACAGTTCTTTGCATCCACGCTTGCGCATCGGTGATGCTATTGCAGAGCCACTACTTGTACATCAAATAGTAAATAACAAATTAGAAAGAAAAGAAAGAGTTATTGAAATGCTTGAAAAAGTTGAACTCCCTGCCGATTGTTACAATAAATATCCGCACGAATTTAGTGGTGGTCAGCGCCAAAGAATTGTAATTGCAAGAGCACTTATTTTGGAACCAAAATTTGTAATTTGCGATGAGAGTGTCTCGGCACTCGACGTTAGCGTTCAAGCACAGGTACTTAATTTACTAAATGACCTTAAAGCCTCCATGCAGTTTTCGGCACTTTTTATAACCCACGATTTATCGGTGGTTAAATACATTAGTGACCGAATTATGGTTATGAATCAGGGAAAATTAGAAGAAATTGGTCCTGCCGACTCTGTTTACAATTCCCCAAAAAGCCTTTATACACAGGAACTTATTGCTGCCCTGCCTTAATTTTGGCAATTTTTACTTAGTTTTGCAACCTTCACTAAAAATCATGCCGTAACATGAAATTATCACAATTTAAGTTCGATCTACCACTAAACCTGATCGCACAAAATCCAACCAAAAAAAGAGAAGACAGTCGCCTTCTAGTAGTAGACAGAAAAAGTGGTCATATGGAAAATAAAAACTTCCGTGACATTTTAGAATACTATGACGATAAAGATGTTTTTGTAGTAAACAATACCAAAGTATTTCCGGCTCGTATGTATGGCCGTAAAGAAAAAACGGGTGCTAAAATTGAAGTTTTTTTACTCCGTGAATTAAACAAGCCAAACCGTTTATGGGATGTCATTGTTGATCCCGCAAGAAAAATAAGAGTAGGGAATAAATTATATTTTGGTGACAACGAAGAACTTGTTGCAGAAGTGATAGATAATACCACAAGCCGTGGACGTACCATTCGTTTTTTATGGGACGATGATGATGAAAGCTTCAAAAAAATGTTAGAGTTTTTAGGAGAAACCCCTTTGCCTAAATATATCAAACGCAAACCAGACGAAGAAGATAAAGAGCGCTATCAAACCGTTTATGCAAAGCATGAAGGTGCGGTTGCAGCTCCAACTGCAGGATTACACTTCAGCAAAGAGCTCATTAAAAGGTGTGAAATTTTGGGTGTGAAATTTGCAGAAGTAACCCTACATACTGGCCTTGGTACATTTAGACCTATCGAAGTAGAGGATTTAAGCAAACACAAAATGGATGCCGAGTACTACCAGATTACTGATGAGGCTTGCAATATTGTAAACAAAGCCAAAACAAATGGTAAGCGTATTTGCGCTATCGGTACCACAACCATGCGTGCTATGGAAAGCAGCTTCACTGCTGAAAAATTATTGAAGCCGAGCGAGGGTTGGACCAATCATTTTATACATCCTCCTTACAATTTTAATGTAGCAGATAGTTTGGTGACCAACTTCCATTTACCAAAAACAAGCCTACTCATTATGACCTGCGCTTTTGCTGGTTATGATTTAGCAATGGAGGCCTACAAAAAAGCAATCAAAGACAAATACCGTTTCTTTAGTTACGGTGATGCGCTTTTAATTATCTAATGCTGATTATCTAATTGAATAGAATATTCTTTCATAGAAAACCTAGTTAGCTTCTACTACCAATTGAAGTTTAGCTAGGTTTTTTTCCATTAAAGTACCTAGTATTTTATCATTCATGAGTGAACTGATGCGCTCCCAAGGATACCATGCAACGTTTTGTTCAAACTGCCACTGCACAATAGTTACCCCCTGACCTGGGTTATAAATTAACCTGAATTTTGTCATATAATTTGCCTCTGCCGTTTTCCATTTGGCAATTATCAAAGAATCCGACACGGAAATGATTTGTACTTGTTGACGCTTATTTAAAGTAGCACTATCCATCCCTTCCATCCACAAATACCACTGATCCTTGTTTTGTATAAGTGGTAAAATAGTTGTTGGTTTTGCTTTAACATTTACTGCACGTGAAACAATATTATGAGATGGTAGTAGTAAGCCCCCGAGCGTAAATAATACAAAAAAAACAACAACACTAATAATACCTAATTTAACAACGCGCATATTAATCCCATTTAAATGTTTTAAAAGCAACCCCATATACACCCACAATCCATAAACCAAGAATTAATAGTTCTTTACTACAAGACGCCAATGAAGCTCCTTCGAAAGCAATGTTACGCATTGCGTTATTAAAGTGTGTTAAAGGTAGTGCATTACAAATTGGTTGAAGCCAGGTTGGGAAAGCTTCTACTGCAAAAAAAGTACCTGCCAGTAAAAACTGTGGCAAGGTAAATAAGTTTGCAAATGGTGGTATGGTACTTTCATTTTTAGCAAGTCCACTTACAATAAAACCAAAACCCATAAATAAAACAAGAGCTATAAAACTTAATAGCATAATTGTAAAAAAAGTAGTGAATCCGTGCACGAGTGTAAACCCAAACGCATAATGACCAACGCCAATTACAATAATTGCTGTCAACAATTGAAATAAAACCCTACTCAATGCTTCTCCAAGTACAATATAAGCACGCTTTATTGGTGTGGCATAAAAACGCTTAAGTACGAGCTGCTGTCGCAAATTAAAAAACAAAAAAGCGACACCAAAAACACCGGAACTTAGCAACGAAAACCCCAGCTGTCCAGGCAGTATAAAATCGATTGTTTTATAGGCCCTTCCTGGTATTTGCGAAATGGTTGCATCGACGCGTGCAATGGTTTGATTGGTAGCAAAATACTTTTGATTCATCCCTGCTATCACTCCATTTAACACAGATTGTAATAGCTGAATATTTTGAGGCATAACAGCGCCAGAGCTTGTTATTTTTATAGCATAAGCTGGACTTGATAAGCCTGTCTTTGAAATTAATACGTTTGCAGTGATCCTTCCCTTTTCTAGTTCTTGTAACAAAAAAGCTTCCTCCCCCTTTACTATTTTAATACTATTAATTTGTGAGAGGGCTCTATAAATAGGACTAGATGTATCTGAACCTTGATCAATGGCGATTTTTACGGAAGTTTTTCCGTTTCCGCCGCCAATAAAACCAAAAACCAAAATAAAAATTAAAGGGAATGCAATACTAAATACAACTGCCGAAGGACTTCGTAAAATTGCTTTCAAGCTGCCTTTTGTTATGGCGAACATTGCTTTTAATTGACTGTACTTTGCAGGCATATGAATAGATTAAGAGCGGAAAACTAATGAACAGTAACTGTGAATGGTAATTTGGCTTGTGGCACACCCACCATAGACTTTACTTTTTTTAATTGTTGCATTATCATTAATTGATCAGGACCCAGTTCCTTTTCGATGAATTGCATAGAAACGGTACGCTTATAATTCGTAAAAAGCTGCTCTATAAAATTCTTTTTTTCGGGATACTCTTTGAGTTTATAGCTTTTAACTTTTGCCATAGCAGCAGCAGCTTTAATGGCATCGGAAAGTGTACCAATTTCATCAACAAGTCCAACAGCCAATCCTCTAGTACCTGTCCAAACACGCCCCTGCGCAATACTATCAACGTATTCCATATTTCGTTTACGCCCCTCGGACACACGAGATTTAAATGTATTGTAAATAGAATCTGTAGCAGCCTGCAAAAATCTTGTTTCTGGTTCTGTTAAAGCCCTATCCATACTTCCCATATCGGCATATGGTCCAGTTTTAACCCTGTCGGTAGTGATGCCTATTTTATTTTTCAAAAACGATTCGATATTTGGGATAATACTAAAAACACCAATAGAACCCGTTATTGTTGACTCGTTAGCAAACACTTTATCAGCGTTACACGCAATGTAATAACCGCCTGATGCTGCAACATCACCCATTGAAACGACCACCGGCTTTTCTTTTTTAGCAAGACTTACTTCTCTCCAAATCACATCACTGGCAAGAGCGCTCCCCCCGGGAGAATTTACGCGAAGCACAATTGCTTTTACTGATTTGTCTAATCGCGCTTTTCTAATAAGTTCTTTGTAATCATCACTTGCTACCTGCTCATCGGTTCCGGTTCCACCAACAATATCCCCATTGGCATAAATAACAGCAATTTTTTCTGAAGCTGCAGATTCATTGAGTGTTACAGATTTCGCATATTCCCCAAAAAATATAAAATTAATTTTTGAATTGATTGGCAAATTTAAACGTCCCGTTATTTCGTTTTTTATTTGGTCGTCATATTTTAACCCGTCAATTAAATTATATTTTACAGCATCAGCAGCTGTTTGAATTTTACCTTCAACAGCTAGAGATCTGATTAGCGCTGTATCTAAATTACGTGCAGCAGCTGTTTGGTATAAAAATTGATTGTACAAATCACCTAACCATACACTTGTTTGCAAACGGTTGGCATCTGTCATTTGCGTTTCACGCAGTGGCTCAGTAGCACTTTTAAATTTCCCTGCATATATAATTTGCGGCTTAATTTCTAATTTATCCAGCATTCCTTTTAAGAATAATAAATTACTAGAAAAACCAGCCCACTCAAGACCTCCCTGCGGGTGCGCAAAAATCTTTTGCGCTACATTAGCAATGGCATACCCTTTTTGAGAAATAGTTTCACCGTATGCCAGTACAAATTTTTTGGACTTTCTAAAATCTAGTAGTGCTTTTCGAATCTCTTCAGATGCTCCAAATCCATTTGCATTGTCACTCGCTAAAATATAAATCCCTTTAACGTTAGTGTCTTGTTTAGCATGCTCAATAAGCCTAACCATTTCATATAGTGACGGAGTTTCAAAATTCCCATCACTGGTTAAGGCAGCAAATGGATTTTCTTGCACTCTTTCTTTAAAAGGGATGGACAAGTCTAGCACCAAAACAGCATCTGAAGCAATGAAAGGTTTGTCAGAACTTGAAGCAGATGCTGCTATACCAATTAGTACAATTACTCCAAATATTGAAAACACGATCAATGCTAGTAAACTAGCAAAAAATATTTTAAAAAAGCTTTTCATAGCAACAGGTTAAAATAAATAAGAACAATATTGTTCACAACTGTATTTAAAGACGTGAAATTAAAGATATTTGAGGCGATTAATAGGGTAATTTATGAACACAGCATATTTACTGATAGGCGGGAATTTAGGAGACCGAGCGGCTTATTTGGCTGAGGCTGTGAATCATATTTCTGAACTATGTGGCCGTGTTTCCTGCATTTCATCTTTATACGAAACAGCCGCCTGGGGAAATATCAACCAACCGGCCTTCTATAACCAAGCAATTCGCATTGAGACCCTATTGGAACCAGAAATCCTTTTAGAGCGGCTCTTAGCCATAGAAACTGAAATGGGCAGGGTCCGTGCCCAAAAATATGGCCCACGCACCATTGATTTAGACATATTAATGATTGATGACAAAGTTATAGATACCCAGGCATTAACAATACCTCATCCGGAACTGCATAACCGCCGATTTGCATTGCTACCACTAGCCGAAATAGCACCATTACTCAACCACCCTGTTTTGGAGAAATCCATTAGCGAACTACTCGTAAACTGCCCTGATAGCCTTGATGTGCAAAAAAAATAAAGGCAAAAGCCAAGTTCGGCTTTATTTTTACCCACTGAGAATGATTGTATATGAAGCATCAGTTTATTACGATTGAAGGAAATATTGGAGCGGGTAAAACAACCCTATCAAACATACTAGCACAAAAACTAAATGCAAAACTCATTTTAGAGGAATTTGCCGACAATCCATTTTTGCCAAAATTCTACGAAAAACCAGATCAATATGCCTTTCCATTAGAGCTTTTTTTTATGGCAGAAAGGTACAAGCAACTCAAAGATTTTTTACATACCCAAGACTTATTTCAGGAAGTAACTGTATCGGACTATTTATTTACAAAATGCTTGTTGTTTGCAAAAGTGAATTTACCGGACGAAGAATTTAGATTGTATCAAAAACTATTTGATATCATTCACCAACAAATAAATTTTCCTGATATTTTAATTTATTTACACGCGCCTGTTCAAAAACTTCAAGAAAATATAAAAAAAAGAAATAGAAGTTACGAGCAGGACATTAAAGATGATTACCTATTCAATTTACAAGAAACCTATACCAGTTATATCAAACAACATAACATTAAAACCATTTTTATTGATGCGAGTAATGCCGATTTTATTGGCAATGAAGCACATGTTCAAGTAGTTTTAGATGCCCTAGACAAAGATTTGTCGCAGGGACAGCACTATTTTAATTTACCATAACAAGAATGCAAGCATAATGCAACAGAAAGCTTCTTCAACCATAACAAAACATGACCCGTTTGAAGCCATGCGGATTGCCGAATTTAGGCATCTCATGTTTGGACGTTTTTTGTTTATTATGGGGCTTCGTATGATGGGCACACTTGTGGGCTGGTGGATATATGAACTTACCGACGAACCATTTGCGATTGGTCTTATAGGTTTGTCAGAAGTCATACCGGCTGTTTCACTATCACTATATGCCGGACATATTATTGATATCAGTGAAAAAAGAAAACTATTACTAACCGGGGTTGCGCTTTATTTAACCTGCGCTATATTTTTATTATTATTATCTACCGGTTTTACAGCTAGCCAGATAAGTAAACATTGGATTGCGTTTAGTATCTATGTTGCCATATTTTTTACTGGTGTTTTTAGATCCTTTACAGGTCCCACATTTGGCACCATCCTATCTGCTATTGTACCTAAAACAACCATTCAAAATGCTACTACTTGGGGACAAGGCGTTTGGCTAGGAGCTTCTGTTACAGGCCATGCCATTGTTGGATTTTTAATTGCTCTTTTTGGTAACACCGGTTCTTTAGCCATTATTTGTACCCTTGTTTTTGCAGGCTATTTATTTATGTACCAACTAAAACCCAAGCCTTCACTCAACGAGCCAGGTGAGAAAAAAACATTGGAAAGTGTAAAGGAAGGACTTAGGTATGTATATCAAACAAAAGAATTGTTTGGGGCTTTAACACTCGATTTATTTGCCGTTTTATTTGGGGGTGCTGTTGCAATGATCCCTGTTTTTGCAAAAGACATTTTAAATGTGGGGCCAATTGGTTTTGGCTGGCTCAACGCAGCATCTGACATTGGTTCAGTGATTGTAATTATATTACTTACTGCATTCCCATTAAAAAAAGCGCAAGGGAAAAAACTACTCATTTCCGTAGCCATTTTTGGCATTTGCATCATTGTATTTGCATTATCCAAATCATTCTGGCTAACCTTTATCGTACTGCTTATTAGTGGTATTGTGGATGGTATTAGTGTTGTTATTCGTGGCACCATATTACAACTCAAAACGCCCGACAATATGCGCGGGCGTGTAATGAGTGTAAATTCTATGTTTATTAACAGCAGCAATGAATTTGGCCAGTTTGAAAGTGGCGTTGCTGCTAAAATGATGGGCGTTGTTCCCAGTGTTGTTTTTGGTGGCTGTATGACACTTTTAGTGGTGATTATCACCTGGTTTAAAGCGCCAACACTCAAAGAAATGGAATACTAATCCGGTATTATTAATTTATTATTACTTCTATTTACGTCCGCCATTCTTAACGAAGGATCAATTTCGATAGACTTAATATCTTTAATTGATTTTGAAATAGCAACTTGATAAACTGGATCCACCCATTTCCATGCTGCATGCACTGTTCTTGGCGCATTTCCCTCTACTGGTTTTTCACCAAATTGTAAATTAAGCGGCACATAATGCATTTCTTGCGACCCGTCTTTGTAGGTTACTAAAACATCAATTGGCATAGGCATTTTCCCTACACGCTTAATGGTAATATTTGTTTTATCATTAACAAGGTTGATATCCCCTACTGCATAATCAATTGTTTTGGTAGAATTGATCCAGTATTCTTTGTACCAATCCAGTTCTAACCCACTTCTTTTTTCTGCAACTCTAATAAAATCATTGGGATTTGGATGCTTAAACCGCCATGCATTATAATAATCTAACAATACCCTGTCTCTCACAGAGTCACCAATAACGTAACCCAATTGGCTCATAAATACAGCGCCTTTACTGTAAGAAGACGTACTGTAAGAAAGGTTGGTATTGTAATGATCCGAATGCGTACTTGCAGGTTCATCAAAAGGACTCTTTGTTAAACTTATATAACTCCTATATGAACCCTCATAAGGAAAACCCTTAGTGCCATTGAGTTCTGCTAATACGCGTGTACTTGCATAATCGGTAAATCCTTCATCCATCCATGGATACAACGACTCATTAGAACCCATTAGCATTTGATACCAAGTATGCATCCACTCATGGATAGCAGTACCTACACTCGCACTTTTAATAAGTGTACCCATCGGATATTCCATGCCGCCATCACCTCCCTGAATAAATGTGTAGGTCTTGTACGGGTATGCACCAAATGTTTTGGCAATAATGGGATAGGCATTGTTCACTACATCTGCCATCTTTTGCCAATTGTTTTCCAAAGAATCAACTGCCTTGTAAACAACTCTTAAAAGTGGACCACCTCCAGCAGGTTTACGGGTAATCATTTTATAGGTTGGGTCTGCAGCCCACATAAAATCATGGACATTATAGGCTTGCCATTTCCATGTTTTGGTGCCTCCCGAGTTTGCTGTAATTTTTGCACCTGGTGCTTCGTAACCCATACCTATTTCTTGCGGATTTTGTAAGTCACCACCAGCGGCAACAAAATAGTTTTTATCGATGGTAATATTAACATCAAAGTCACCCCAAACGCCATAAAACTCTCTAGCAATGTACTGGTTGGCATGCCAACCCTGATAATCATACTCAGCCACTTTTGGATACCATTGGCTCATACTGTACCTGATCCCTTCTTTATTATCTCTTCCACTTCTTCTAACTTGGAGCGGCACCTGCGCTTCAAATGACACTTCTATTTGAACTGATGATTTTGGCAATAGCGGTTTTGATAACACAACTTCGAGTATGGTCTCATGTTCTTTTAATACCTGCGCTACACCATTTATTTTTACATACTTAACGTTTTGGTAGCCAATCTCTGAAGGCGTCAATTTACTGATACGGTCTTTAACACGTGCATCCCAATCAAGTCCATCACTCATTCTGGAAGCAGGTCTAATTTGAATTTGACCAAGCTCTCTACTTCTAATATCCATACTACTACCTGGCTGAAAGGCATTCCAATAGGTATGAAAAAATATTTTATTAAGTGTATCAGGTGAGTTGTTGGTGTATACTATTTTTTCTATACCATTCATTTTATTAGTTACTACATCCATATTTACATTGATGGTATACTTAATACGTTGTTGCCAACGATCCGTTTGCGCAACAAGTGTTGAGGTATGCGTAAGTAGTAGACATACAAATCCAAACAATAAAATCTTTTTCATTTTAATCAAATTAATTATTGCAATAAAAATAAGGAATTATTCGGCGCCAGCCACTACAATAACAATTTCGCCCTTTACCGTTTTAGACTCAAAATAGAGCGCTAAATCCTGTAAACTGCCTTGCTTATTTTCTTCAAACATTTTAGTAAGCTCCCTACTAACACTGGCGAGGCGGTCTGCACCAAAATAAGTAGCTAACTCTTTAAGCGTTTTTACAAGACGCATGGGACTTTCGTATAAAATGATGGTTCGGGGCTCAATAGCTAACTGCTTTAATAAAGTTTGTCTCCCTTTTTTTAGAGGTAAAAATCCTTCAAAAACAAATCGGTTGGTAGGGATACCACTATTGACAAGTGCTGGTACAAAGGCAGTAGCACCGGGTAAACATTCCACTCTAATTCCTTCTTTTATACAATCACGAACGAGTAAAAAGGCAGGATCAGAAATACCTGGCGTTCCTGCATCTGTAATGAGTGCAAAAGTTTTTCCAGCCTTTAGTTGATCAATCAAGTGCCCAACAATTTTATGCTCGTTGTGCTGATGATAGGGTGATAACGGTTTTTGTATTTGGTAATGCTGGAGTAATTTAGAAGATGTTCTCGTGTCTTCACACAAAATAACATCTACCAATTGAAGCACTTCAACACTTCTAAAAGTCATGTCTTTTAAATTACCAAGTGGCGTAGGAACCAGGTATAGCATGGCTTTTGAGTTAATAAGAATTAAGCTAAGAATTCTATTTCAAAATACTCCATCACTGCGTTTGCTAATAATTTCTTGCTCGCATTTTCTGCAATAACAGTTGCTGCTTCTTTACTATCTGCTTCAATTTGTAAGCTTATGTTTTTTCCTACACGCACATCTTGCACACCTGTTAATTCTAGGTTATGAAGTCCGCTTAAAACAGCTTTACCTTGAGGGTCTAATAAATCTTTTAAGGGCATTACCTTAATCTGAACATTGAAAATCATAGGTACCAATATTTGAGGGACAAAGATAGAACTACATACGCAATAAACACAATGGGAACAGCTATCCAACCAAAACAAATTGCAGAAATAAGTCCAATAGCCACCAAAATAAGCAGCGGTAGCAGCTTTTTAAAAGTGATCTGATCAAATTTAAATGCCATCATAGGAAGCGAAGAAACCATTAAATAACTAGTGCTAAGTACAGAAGCATACCAAAACCATTTATTGAGTAAAAGGCCTGTAACCATCGCTTGATCTATGGGTGCATACCAGTAAATGACAGGGAAAGAGGCAAATAATAGACCAACAGCAGGCACAGGGACACCCGTAAAGCCTGAAGTTGAAGGGGCCGAAATATTAAACCTAGCCAAACGGTAAGCTGCTGCGCATGGTAAAATAAAAACAGGCAAAAGCTGGGTCCAAGAGGCTGATAATCCATCAATATCTTGCGCGAGTGAAAGCCTTAAAAACTGATAAGCAATGAGCGATGGGGCTACCCCAAAACTCACTAAATCTGCTAATGAATCTAATTGCTTGCCCATTTCAGAAGAACTCCCCAATAAACGTGCTAAAAAGCCATCAAAATAATCTACAACCGCCGCAAGTGCCAAACATAAACTTGCCCTATAAATTTGCTGTGGAATTTCAATTACATTATTACCGGATTCACCTACTGTAATTATGATGCCAGGCATTGTGATATACACAATAGCAACGCACCCAAAAAAAAGATTGAGTAATGTAAATAAATTGGGTATTTGCTTTTTAATCATACTACTTATTTCTTTCTTTTTACTGAAGACTTTTTCATAAAAGACTCTATTTCTTCAACGGTGATGGGAATATTTTTCATAAGATCAATATTGCCCGTTTTCGTAATCCAAAAATTATTTTCGATACGAATACCCATTTTTTCTTCTTCTATATAAATACCAGGCTCAATGGTAAATACCATGCCAGCCTGTATAGGCGCGGTTCTTGTGCCAAGGTCATGCACATCAAGTCCTAGATGATGCGAAATACCGTGGTATAAATATTTGCGGTAGGCAGGATTTTCTGGGTCTTGGTTTTTAATAGTAGCTTTTGTTAGGAGCCCAATTTTTTCAAATTGCTTTGTGGCCTCTACGCCTACTTTATCGGTGTACTGGACAACTGATATGCCTGGTTTTAAAATAGACTTTGCATAATTGTGTAAATGTAAACATGCATTGTACACTTCCTTTTGACGCTTGGTAAATACACCACTCACCGGCACCGTTCTTGTCAAATCGGCACAGTAACCGCCATACTCTGCGCCAAAATCCATGAGGAGCATCTCCCCCGATTTACACACCTGGTTATTTGAAACATAATGGAGTGTTCTTGCCCTGTCACCACTTGCAATAATGCTATGGTAAGCCGGACCTGTTGCGCGCATCCTTAAAAATTGATGGTAAATTTCTGCCTCAATTTCATATTCTGTAACTCCTGGCTTGATAAAGCCTAGTAAATGTCTAAAAGTTTGATCTGTAATATCAATGGCCTTACCAATAACAGCCACTTCTTCTTTTGATTTAACGGCTCTTAATTTATGCATGACTTTAGCAGCACGCTCATATCCATGTAGTGGATACCTCGCTTTCATTTCGGCTACAAACCTGTAATCTCTGCTAACAACATCAGACGCCTTTCTATCATTTTCGTTGGTATCTAAATAAATAGTGTCCGCTAAATGCACCCATGTTTGAAGTATTGCATCGATAGTATCCAACCATATAATGGTTTGAATCCCTGATATGGCGTTAGCATCAGCAACACGCAATCTTTTACCATCCCACTTTTCTTTTAGCTCGTTAGGTCTAACAAGCACTAGTACTTCACGGTATTTAGGATCGGGGCAATTAGGAAATAATATAACCATTGAATCTTCCTGCTCAATACCAGACAACCAATATAAATCGGTGTTTTGTTTAAACGCATGAAGTGCATCTCCATTAGACGGCCACTCATCATTGCTTACAAAAATAGCAATACTGTTAGGCTTCATTTCTTTCATGAAACGCTTACGGTTATCAATAAAAATTTGCTTATTAAGTGGTAAATATTTCATAGATGAAATTATGGGCGCTTATCAATAATGCACTAAAAATAAGAAAAGAATTAGAATTTCACCGAAGGACATCTTACGCCCCTTGCTAGTGCCGAAGAAACTACTCCTGTTTTGATAATCGACAACTCATAAGCACCCCTTGTATTATTGGCTGCTTTGAGGGTTGAAACTGTTGCATCATAATTAAAAGTAAAGCGGGTATCGTTTAATTGAAAACCAAAAACTGGGATGACAGCGTCACCATTTCGCATGTAAAGGCCCAAAATCATTTGTCTAGATCCATCACCACTTAAATCACGATTGGCATTTACACCAAGCACTAGTTCAGAGGCCGTATTCATTTTACTCATGTACACATTTGGATTAACAATCCATTCTTCTCCAATTTTTAAACTTGCATTTAAAAATGCAGTGTACCTCATGTCAATACTTGCGTCGGAGACAAGTGGGTCAAAAAAACTTTCTCTGGGTCTATTAATATGCTGTGCACTAAGGCCTGCATTCAGGTAAAATTTATCGGAAGCAAAATAGGCATAATTAATACCCGCTTGTAAATCGGCGTAGGATGTTTGACTAAATGCAAACGGTTCGTTGGATGGAATAGTAGCGTCAAAAAATTGACCATTCCACTGATTATCAAAAGATAATTTAGCAATATCAATGCGTTTACTAATATATCCACCTGTAAAACCAATACTTAATAAACTACTATATCCAAGCATTTGATGATATGCTACAGAAGCATAAGCACTTGTGTTTAATAAATTTCCGGACCCAGCTGCGTCTCGATATAAAGCACCGCCCACTCCCATCCATCCGTTTTCAAATTTTCCAGTAAATACTTGCGCATCTCCCCACACCGACATTGTTTTAAATGGAGTACCTACTGCACCCCACTGATTACGGTAGTTTGCGCCAATCCTGTAATCATTATCGGGATTGAATCCTGTGTTAGCGGGGTTTACTAAAATAGGCGCATTAAAGTACTGACTAAAATGCAAGTCTTGGGCGTTTGAAGACAGCGAGCCTACAAATAAAACAAGAAATAATATGTATTGCATTTTAAATTTCATGGGCTATCTAAGTAATGTGATATCTCCTTTTTTAGCTAATTTTTCTCCGGTATAAAATTCAACCACTGCGCTATAATGATATACATCTTGGGCTTGTAATTTTCCTTTAAAGTATCCATCCCAACCTGTATTTATATCTGAGGATGCAAAAACAAGTTCACCCCATCTATTAAATATTTGGAAACTTACTTTTGAAATTCCAAATCCTCTAATAAATACGCGGTCATTAACGCCATCACCATTTGGTGAAAACGCCGATGGAACACTATAACCTACTTCTACAGTTGCATCAATTTGAATGCAGGTTGTATCGGAACATCCCGTAGCATTTGTAGCAACTAAACATGCATTGTAACTGCCCGTTTTTTGGTATTGATAAGAAATGACTGTATCTCTTTTTGAAGTTGCAAACGAATTGCCATCACCAAAAATCCATTTATACGTTACAGCGCCTAAAGATGTGTTTGTAAATTGCACCGGTGTATTGGGTCTTGAAGGATTTGGCGAATATGTATACGATGCAGTTGGCTTATTAACAACTACAAGATTTTTAATAATAGTATCTCGTTTATTACACGTATTAGCATCTACCGCAATTAACTGAACAGCATAGGTGCCAGGCCTAGTAAAAGTGTGCGTAGGATTGGTTTGTGCAGAAGTTCCACCGTCGCCAAAGTTCCAGAAAAACTGTTGCCCTGCAGTAGATGTATTTCTAAAACTAGCATTAAACGGTGCACATGCAGCTGGTGGCAAAGTAAAATTGGCAATGACGTTTGGCGCTAAACTTATTTGTTTGATTAAGCTGTCTGGGCTATTGCAATAATTGGTGTCATTTAATGTAAGCTTTACATTGTAGGCCCCACCCACAGCGTATGTATGTCTAATGATACCTGTTCCGGCAGCGAGTTTTGTTCCATCTCCAAAATCCCAAGTGAAACTTTTATTGGAAAAAGGTTTAGACAGTGGACCCGTGCTTGTATTATTAAATTCAAAAACCAATTGATCACATGGTGGCACTTTAGCAAAATCAAATGATAAGGCAGCATTATCATTTCTAACATTCATGTTTATGTAGGTGGTATCTGCTACGTTACATGTACTTGAGTCGATAGCCACCAACGAAACTCTAAACATACCAACTTTGGTAAAATTGTGTGCAATTTTTGCAGTAGTAGATGTTACGGATGGCGAGCCATCACCAAAATTCCATACATAGGATTTTCCTTGCGCTAAAGTGTCGGTAAAATCTACAGTCATAGGAACGCAACCAGATGTATCTCTAACAGTTCCTTTAATGGAAGCTTTTAAACCTGCGCCTACACCTGCCAAATTAAAAGCGAGTTTGATGGCTAATAAATTACATCTAGCAGAGCTAGGATCTGCAGATAAATTATTGGGAGACCAAACACCTGCAGAGCCTCTTAAAGCGGTTCCTGGAGCTGGATTAGAGCCAAGACATGAGCACACCGATTGATAAATGGTTCCATTTTTATCAAACCTACTTGTTCCACCATCTACGTGATCACCTAAGGGACCATTGGCACCTGATATGGAACCAAAAAAAGTGGCATACAATATATTTTTAGCGCTTTTTTCAAGCACAAAAAAGTAAAGATCTTCACCATCTGTTGTAGTGCTCAATTGACCCGTACCAAATGTAGTGAGTCCTCTTGTACCTGCAGATGGAAACCCGGGTGCTAATGTTCCACCCCAACCAGACACGTACACATTTTCACAACGATCCACTAAAAAAGCGGTTGGAGAAATATTAGGCAAGCTACCGGTTGCTGTACCAAAATTGGCAGAATAAATAAACTGTGTTAAATCGGGTTGTAGTTTTGAGATAAACTGTTTTCCGGATGCTTGGTTACCACCACTATTAAATGGAGAATTAATAATGGGCCAAGCAACTGTTGTGGTACCCATGATGTAAGGGAATCCGAATTTATCAAATTGAATACCATAAATAATATCGTCTCCTGAAGTTCCAAAATAACTGGTTACAATCTGCCTTGTTCCATCCGGACTAATAATGGTTACATAACCATCAACTTTCCCCTGATTGGTGCCAAATAAAACCCCTGCCTTACTTCCGGGCAAATCAGCACTTGCGGTAGCGCCTGCCACGTAAATAAAACCTGTTATTGGATTAATGGCAAGCACAAAAGCAGCATCATCATTATCACCACCAATAAACGAACTAAAAATAACAGCGTCTAAATTAGGTGTCATTTTTACAAGCACGCCATCCTGAAAACGAGTAGTTGTTTTTTTACCGGGCGTTGTTTGAAAACTTCCGGGTGTTGTTCTGAAATCTTCGGACTGCGTTGCTGAAGCCAAAAGAATATTACCAGCACCATCCACAATAACTTCACTGCGTGCATCATCACCATAATTTCGTCTAGTAGACTCAGCGACCTGTGGTTTAATATAATTGGGTCTAATATTTACACCATCATCGGCAGAACCACCCATACGCACAGATCCAATAATCGCGTTACCAGTTACATTTAATTTTGTAATAACAATATCAAATAAACCACCTAGTGGACCATAGGTCGAAAGTCCTCTAACAGGATAGGTATTACCTGAAGATGTTCTTCCTGCAATAATTAAATTTCCATTCGCATCCACTACCAAACTATGGGGCTGCTCATTTCCTCTTCCTCCAATATAGGTTGCATACATCCTGTTAACGCCGCTAGGATCAAATTTCATAATCCCGATATCCATCGCTCCAATATCGCCTTCTGGCACACCTCCAGCAAAGGTGGTTTGAAACGCCCCATTACTAACAGGAAACGTACCAAAACTGCCAAATACAATGCCGCCTGCATAGAAGTTACCCTGCGGGTCGTAGGTGGCTGTAAACCCCCAGTTATCGGCTGTACTGCCGGTATAGCCGTAAAACACAATGGATGGATCAATCACCAATGTTTGTGTTTTATCATAATCTCCATCGATAGAAAATTTGACAATATTTCCTTTTACAGAATAGTTGCAACCCACTTCTTTTTTTCCTTCATTTTTTAATTGATAAGAGTAGGGTGCTAATTCGGAAACTGTGGTTACCCTTGTTTTAATTTCGAGTGCGCGGTTTTTTAATTTAACACCATCTGCTCCATCTATGTATAAAGCAATTTTTGAAACGTCGGCACCAGGATGTACAATAATGTCATACTTTAATTGCGCATCGTTTGTGTAATATCTAATATCAATACCAGGATATACTTCTTTGTAGACAACTGCTTTATAAATTTTACAACCACTTGCCCACTTTGTAGAGTCATTGCCAATAAAATAGTTATTGTAAGAGGTTTGTATTTTTTCAGGAACGATTGAGGGATTTGGATTGGCATTTAAAAAGCGAACTTCGTATGCATGAGAATGGAGTACACCATCAAAATTTTCGGGTATCGTTGATACGTGATTTTTTTCGCGGGGGTGCGTGTTTAATGCCGCTAAATCTTGAGGGTTGTGAACGAGTACGCGGTACCCATTATTTTGAAGCGCAAATGCACCTGCAAGGGTTTGCGCTTGATACTTAATAGCTGCTGGCCACTGGCCTTTATTTTCAATGAATTCGAGATATTGCTGCGCGCTCACCTCTGCAAAAGAAGCGGTAAATAAAAACAATAAAAGACCAACTAATCTGCGCAACAACATCCTTTTTATTTATAAGTTAAGATATCTTTCCCCACCCCGATCTAGACTTTTGGGACTGAAGATAGTTTTTCAATTCTAAATTTTTTGCCAAATTGAGGGTATGGTCTTCTTCTACTAGCTTTTCAGCTGCTATTTTGGCCACTTCCAACACCTCTTTATCATTAACAATATTAGCAAGCTTAAAGTTCAATGCGCCACTTTGTCTTGTACCCTCAATATCGCCAGGACCCCTTAATTCTAAGTCTTTTTCGGCAATCTGGAACCCATCATTGGTAGCACACATGATTTTGATGCGCTCCCTGGCATCGTTGCTTACTTTTTGACCTGTTAATAAAACGCAAAAACTTTTTTCGGCACCCCTTCCTACACGCCCCCGTAATTGATGCAATTGCGATAAACCAAATTTTTCGGAGCTTTCGATGACCATCACGGAGGCATTAGGCACATTCACGCCTACCTCAATAACGGTGGTGGCTACCATGATTTGTGTATCTCCATTTACAAAGCGGGCCATGTTGGTTTCTTTTTGATCGGAAGGTTGTCTTCCATGCACCATGCTAATTTTATAATTAGGCTCCGGGAAAAAACTTTTTACTTGCTCATAACCTTGCATGAGATCTTCGTAAGAAAGTTTTTCGCTCTCTTCAATTAATGGATAAATAAAATAAGCTTGTCTGCCTTTTTCAATTTCTGTTTTTACAAAATCCATAACGGACGCGCGCATCATTTCATTTCGGTGCACGGTTGTGATGGGTTGTCTGCCAGGCGGTAGTTCATCCATGACACTATAATCAAGATCGCCATACGCTGTCATGGCAAGGGTTCTAGGGATTGGCGTTGCTGTCATCACAAGTACGTGCGGCGGCACAACGGCCTTCTCCCAAAGTTTAGCGCGCTGTGCTACACCAAAGCGGTGCTGTTCATCTACAACAACAAAACCTAAATTTTTAAACTGAACTTTTTCTTCAATAACAGCGTGTGTGCCAACTACAAAATGTAGGGTACCATCTTGCAAACCCTGCATGATTTTTTTTCTTGCAGCTGTTTTGGTACTACCTGTTAAAAGCGCAAGTTCTACACCCATATCTTTTAATAAAGCACTGAGTCCTTGGTAATGCTGCTGCGCTAAAATTTCGGTGGGTGCCATTAAGCAACTCTGAAATCCATTATCTGCGGCAAGGAGCATACTAAGTAACGCCACGATGGTTTTACCACTTCCCACGTCTCCTTGTAAAAGACGGTTCATTTGCCGCCCCCTAGCAGTATCTGTTCTAATTTCTTTGAGCACTCTTTTTTGAGCACCCGTTAATTCGAAAGGCAAATACTGGTTGTAAAACGTATTAAAAAAGTCGCCTACTTTTTCAAAAACAACACCCCTGCTAGACTGATGTCTGGCTAGGCGCACAAGGTTTAAGCGCACTTGTGCCACAAATAATTCTTCAAACTTTAAACGCCTTAACGCAGCTTTATAGGCTTTATCAGAAACTGGAAAATGAATATTGGAATAAGCCTCATAACGGTTCATGAGCTTATAATCGGACAGTATGTGGTCAGGTATATTTTCAGGTATATCTGCTGGCTTAATCATAGAAAACAGCTGGTACGTAAGTTTTGCCAGTTGTCTTCCATTAAGCCCACGGGCTTTTAATTTTTCGGTAGCCGGGTAAACGGGTTCTAAATAATCTTTACCCCCTTCTTTGGCCGGCGTATACACTTCAATTTCGGGATGCACCATTTGAGGCTTCCCATTAAAAAAGCCTGTTTTACCAAAAACCAAGTATTTCTGTCCAGGTACCAAGTTCTTTTGCACCCAGTTAGCGCCCTGAAACCATGCAAGCTCCAGTGTACCCGTATCATCCACAAGCTGGGCTATTAGGCGTCTAGCTCTTTTATCACCCATTAAAGCAGGTGGCTGAAGTATACCAACTACCTGCACAAAGTCGGTTGCGGGGCTGATGGAGCCTATCTTGTGCACCTGGGTTTTATCGATATGCCTGTTCGGATAATGTTCTAATAGATCCGAAAAAGTGTAAATCGAAAGCTCCTTTTTCAATAATTCCCCCCTCAAAGGACCAACGCCTTTCAGGTATTCGATGGGAGAACCTAATATGTGATTGGAAGCTTGAATAAGGGGCAGTTTTAGGGTATTTGTATAGCAAATATCATTAAAAAGCGCCTTATCTTCGCGGCTATGGTAAAAGAGGTGGTTTTAAGTGGCATTAGGCCTACAGGATTCCTTCATTTGGGCAACTATTTTGGTGCCATGCGTAATTATGTGCGCATGCAAGACGAGTTCAATTGTTACTTTTTTGTAGCCAATTGGCATAGCCTTACCACACACCCCGATACCAAAGAATTACAAGCAAATGTTTTACGTGTAATTGCCGAAAATATTGCTTGCGGTTTGGATCCAGAAAAAGTGGCTTTATATGTACAAAGTGACGTTCCTCAGATTGCAGAACTTTATTTGTATTTAAACATGATGGCGTATAAAGGTGAACTTGAAAAAACGGTAACCTTTAAAGAAAAAGTTCGTTTACAACCAGAAAACGTAAACGCTGGACTCCTTACCTACCCTGTATTACAAGCCGCTGATATTTTAATTCACCGCGCTGTAAAAGTGCCGGTTGGAAAAGACCAGGAACAACACCTAGAAATGGCGCGTAATTACGCAGAGCGCTTTAACCATAGATACGGCGAGGTTTTACCATTACCATATGCATTTAATTATGGCGGCGAACTTGTAAAAATTATGAGTTTAGATGGCGAAGGAAAAATGAGTAAAAGTGAAAATCAAATGAACACACTTTACTTAGCAGATGAAGATGAGGTGATTCGTAAAAAAATCATGAAAGCCAAAACAGATGGCGGCCCTGCAGTTCCAAATGCACCCATGCCTGCGTATATCGAAAACTTATTTACCTTGATGGGTCTTGTTAGTACGCCTGATACCGTACAAAAATTTACCGCTGATTACAACAACAGTAGTGAAGGCAATTGTATTATCCGTTACGGCGACCTTAAAAAGCAACTTGCAGAAGATATGGCTGCTTTTATTAAGCCAATTCGTGAAAAAGCCGCTGATTTGCAAAAAGACACCGCCACCCTTCAAAAAATTATGAAAATGGGCGCCGAAAAAGCAGGTGAAAGCGCCTCAAAAACGCTAACGCTGGTTCGCAGCGCTATTGGTATGAATTATTATTAAAAAAATCAAACTATAATTATCTTTTTAAGATACTCATTTCGTATTTTCAACCCCTATGGCAAAAGCTAAGAAACCCAAACACATCGCTATCGCAGGTAATATCGGCGCAGGTAAAACAACACTCACCGAAATGCTAAGTAAGCATTACCGCTGGATACCACAATTTGAAGACGTAGACCACAATCCATACCTGATGGATTTCTATGAAGACATGCCTAGATGGAGTTTTAATTTACAAGTGTACTTTTTAAATGGAAGACTCAACCAATTATTAGAAATTGCAAGAGGTACTGAAACCATTATTCAGGATAGAACCATTTACGAAGACGCTAATATTTTTGCGCCCAACTTACACGAAATGGGTCTTATGAGTAAGCGTGACTTTGATAACTATTATGCTTTTTTTACTACGCTTAAAACCATGGTGCAACCTCCGGATTTACTCATTTATTTAAAAGCATCTGTTCCTACCCTCGTATCACAAATACAAAAAAGAGGAAGAGAATATGAAGAAAATATCAGACTCGATTATTTAAAACGCCTCAACGAATATTACAACAAATGGATTGATGGATACCAAGAAGGTCCATTACTCGTTATTGATTGCGATAAAAATAAATTTGGTGAAAATGAAGCCGACTTAGGTGATATCATTGGAAAAATTGATAGCACATTATTTGGCCTCTTCTAGTTTTTCTTTCTTAATCGTATACTAATGGCAAACGGCGTCGTTACTGCTTCTATTGTAGAACAGTTTAAGCAACTTATTGGAAATGATTTTGTAGTAGCAGATGAAGAAAGTTTGCACAAGTATGGCAAAGACGAAACCGAAAATTTATTGTACTTACCTGCCGTTGTTGTAAAACCAAAAACAGCAACTGAGATTTCAGCCATCCTAAAAATTTGTAACGAACATGTATTACCCGTAACGCCAAGAGGTGCAGGCACCGGGTTAACTGGTGGTGCACTCCCACATTTAGGCGGCGTATTATTATCTACCGAAAGACTCAACCAAATTCTGGACATAGACGAGCGCAACTTACAAGTAACCACCGAACCTGGTGTGATTACTGAAGTGTTGCAAAACGCTGTCAAAGAAAAGGGACTTTTTTATCCACCCGATCCTGCAAGTAAAGGAAGTTGTTTTATTGGCGGCAATATTTCAGAAAACAGTGGCGGACCCAAGGCCGTTAAATATGGGGTTGTAAAAGATTATGTGTTAAACCTAGAAGTGGTACTAGCTTCTGGTGAAATTATTTGGACGGGCTCCAATGTTTTAAAAAATGCTACCGGATATAACCTTACACAATTAATTGTTGGTAGTGAAGGAACCCTTGGTATTGTTACTAAAATCGTACTCCGCTTAATTCCGCATCCAAAGTTTGATTTGTTAATGCTTGCTCCATTTAATAGCTTAGAAAAAGCGAGCGAAGCAGTAAGTGCCATTTTTAGAGCAGGTATCACACCTAGCGCTATGGAGCTCATGGAAATAGATGCCATAACGCTTGCCACAAAAATGTTAGATAGCTCAGCGGTTCAATTAACAGATGGTTTAGCAGCGCATTTAATTATTGAGGTAGACGGCAATAACCTAGATGTTTTAATGAACGAGATGGAAGCCATTTCAGAAGTATTAAACAACTTCGAAGTGGGTGAAATATATTTCGCAGAAGACGCGGAGCAAAAAAATGAACTTTGGAAAATTCGCCGAAAAGCAAATGAAGCGGCTGTTATGGCGGGCTATACCATTGAGGAAGACGCTGTTGTTCCAAGAGCCGAACTACCTAAATTAATTAGAGGTGTTAAAGAAATTGCTGCTAATAACGGTTTTAAAGTGGTTTGTTATGGTCATGCGGGTGATGGCAATTTACACATTAGAATCAACCACCCTACTATTAAAAATAGTTATAACAATCCTGAAATGACACAGGCGCTGATGCCTTTATTTGAACTGATTGCAAGATTAGGCGGCACCATTAGTGGTGAACACGGCGTAGGACTTATTCAAAAACCATTTTTGAAAACCGTTTTTTCTGAAACGCATCTAAGACTCATGCGTTCTATCAAACAAACTTTTGATCCCAACAACATATTAAACGCTGGTAAAATTTTTGACCTATAAAGTCATTAAAAACTTTGCAGTAAAGCCGCTGCTTCTTTTGCTGTTGTAGCAACCATTAAACGGTGTTCAAAATTTTCATATAAAAAACCTTGGGCTTGCATCATACGCATATGAGCAATTAAGTGATCATAAAAGCCATTACAATTAAGTAAGATTATTTTTTTATCGTGGATTTTTAAAGTGTTCCATGTAAGCATTTCAAAGAGTTCATCTAGAGTGCCATTGCCACCTGGTAAAATGAGTGCTGCATCGCAAAGTTCATACATCATTTTTTTTCTTACGTGCATGTCTGCTACCACATGTAATTCGGTAATGCCTTCGTGCTGATGTTCCCATGTCGTTAATACTTCTGGAATAACACCAATAACTTTTACACCAGCAGCCATAGCGCCATTGGCCACAGCGCCCATAAGGCCCTTGTTACCACCGCCATAAACAAGGCTCACGCCAATAACGCCCAATAAATTTCCAAAAGCAGTTGCCTCATTCAAAAACGCAGGGTCTAACCCATCTTTGGAACCACAAAAAACAGCCACTGTTTGTATAGACATATATCAGATTCTTATGCGTAAAAAAGGCCCAATATCCGTACCTTTAAGGCCTACAATTTAACAAAAATTACGATTGCTATGTCGCCCATTGTTTTATTTTCTTTTGTAATAGTATACTTTCTAATTCTACTTGTTGTAGCTAAAATAACAGGTAAAAATAGTACCAACGATTCTTTTTTTATTGGTAATCGAAATAGCAACTGGATGCTTGTTGCTTTTGGTATGGTGGGCACTTCTCTGAGTGGTGTGACATTTGTGAGCGTACCTGGTCAGGTTGGCACTCTTGTAGGTGGCACCAATTACGTCAATGCTTTTTCGTATTTACAAATCACGCTGGGTTATGTGATTGGTTATTTAATCATTGCTTATGTTCTCCTCCCTCTCTACTACAAGCTTAATTTAACTTCTATATATAATTATTTAAGTACGAGGCTTGGAGTTGCTTCTTATAAAACGGGTGCCTCCTTTTTTATTTTATCCCGAACCCTTGGTGCCACTGCAAGGCTTTATTTAGTGGTACGTATTTTACAAGATGCGATCCCACAAAGTTTTCATGTTCCCTTTTGGGCAACGACCCTTATTATCCTACTTATGATCTTATTGTACACCTATGAGGGTGGGGTTAAAACCATTGTTTGGACAGATACACTCCAAACATCTTGCATGCTTTTAGGGCTTGTGATTTGCGTCTTTTATATCCTTAACCAACTCCATATAGGTTTCTTCGAAAGCTTATCAACCATGGCAGACAAGGGTTATACAAAAATGTTTTTTACAGAACCATCTAGTAAGTTATTTTTTGTAAAGCAGATATTAGCGGGCGCCTTTGTTACCATTACTATGACTGGGATGGATCAGGAGATGATGCAAAAAAACATTTCTGTAAAAACCTTAAAAGATTCGCAAAAAAATATAATAACACTTGGCTTTACCATGCTAGTGGTTATTACACTATTTTTATTTTTAGGCGGCTTATTACATTTATTTGCAAGCGCTAATGGTATAGCTGTTTCATATGATAAATTATTCCCAACCATTGCATTAGAACATATGCCACCTGCAATGTCTATTATATTTATCATCGCCCTTATTTCTGCATTATTCCCAAGTGCCGACGGCGCTATAACGGCCCTCACCTCTACTTTTTGTATTGACATATTAGGTATGCAACGCCGACAAGATTGGAACGAAGCAAGAAAAAAAACCATTAGACAACTTATACATATTGGATTTGCCCTTGTGTTTTTATTATTTGTGTTGGCATATAAGTGGATTGGAAATCCAAGTATGATTGATGTTATTTTAAAAGTAGCAGCCTACACCTACGGCCCACTATTAGGCCTCTTTACATTTGGTATAGTTTTAAAAAGAAACGTATTGGATAAATGGGTACCGCTTGTTTGTATACTTTCTCCGCTACTTTGTTTGATCATTGACCTCAATCAAAAAGCATTATTTGGCTCTTTCGAGATTGGCAACGAGCTACTTATCATCAATGGACTCATCACTTTTATGGGTCTATTAATAATTTCGAAAAAAGAAACAACGATTTAATTATTCATGGCATTACCATTTATTATTGATAAGGCAATTTCATATTCGGATGTTTTTACAACACCCTTAGATGATTTATTGCAAATCATATTAGATGAAACAAGGAATACGCATCCAAAAGCACACATGCTTAGTGGTGAAGTACAAGGACAATTTTTAAGCATGCTATCATGTTTGAAACGCCCCATGCATATTTTAGAAATAGGTACGTTTACTGGCTACAGTGCTCTGTGCTTGACAAAAGGGCTTGACCCCAAAGGAAAGCTGCACACCATCGAAAACAGAAATGAAGACGCTGAAAAAGCGGCACAGTATTTTGGGAAAAGCCTAGATGGTCAAAGAATAGAATTACACATTGGAGATGCAAAAGAAATTATCCCTACCCTCCATTATACTTGGGATATCGTATTTATAGACGCCGACAAAACGGGCTATATCGAATACTACGAAATGGTGGTTCCACAACTAGCAAAAGGAGGTATCATTATTGCCGACAATGTATTATTTCATGGAGAAGTATTGGAGGATACCATTTCAGGAAAAAATGCAATGGCCATTCATGCATTTAATGAACACGTAAAAAATGATCCACGCACATCACAAGTGCTTTTAACAATCAGAGATGGTATGCTACTGATTCAAAGAAACGAACTATGAAATTAAAATCTATATACACTTTCCTATTTACCTTAACAATATCACTCAGTGGTATTGCGCAAACTATAAGCGCAGAAACAGCCGCATATATCAATCAATATAAACATATTGCTATGCAGGAACAATTAAGAACAGGCGTTCCTGCAGCGATTAAACTAGGGCAAGCCATTTTAGAATCGCAATCAGGAAAAAGCAAACTTGCTTCGGCGTCTAATAATCATTTTGGCATCAAATGCAAAACAGAATGGACAGGTCCAAAAACTTACCACAATGATGACGCAACTGGTGAATGCTTTAGAGTTTATGACAATGCAGAGGCCTCCTTTATAGACCACTCTAATTTTTTAAAAACAAGAATACACTACGCTTTTTTATTTAAACTCGATGTTACTGACTTTACGAGTTGGGCTTTTGGGCTCAAGCAAGCCGGTTATGCCACTAACCCAAATTACCCATCAATACTTATCAAAATAATTAATGATTACGATCTAGCGCAATACACCCATATTGCCAAAGAGCAAAAGAAAAAAGGAATCGATTCCTCAGTAGAAGCAGCATTTATTACAAAAAAAGCCGATTCTGTTTCTCAAACTGAAATAGCAAAACCTATAACCCCTGTATTACAAAGTGAACCTACCAAAGAAGTTATTGCTGCTCCAATAAGCTTGCTTGAAAATACAAAAGTAACTATCAATAATACTAGGGCAGTTGTTGCAACAAAAGGAAGTTCACTACTTGCTATTGCAAACAATAATAAAATAAGTTTGGGTAAGATATTCGAGTACAATGAACTTACTGAAATGAACGTTTTAGATCAAGACCGTATTTTATTTGTTGAAAAGAAACAAAAATATGGCGCTTCAGAAGTACACATAGTGACAGGAAATGAAACGCTGTATAGTATTGCACAAAAAGAAGGTATCTTATTGAGTACAATAATAACCCTCAATCCTTCCATTGCAAAAGATTCTATTTTACAGGTTGGTCAGAAAATAAAATTAAGGGCAGATAAAATAACCAAACCTACAGTTAAAAAAAATAAAAAAGGAAAGAAAAAATAAGGCTATGTCTACCATTCAACTACACGGAAAGCATTTTGAAATATTTTTACCTGAAGCACTGATCCAAGAAAAGATTGCTGCATTGGCAAATGAAATAAATACAGCATATGCTGGCAAAAAACCTTTATTCATTGCTGTGCTAAACGGCTCATTCATGTTTGCCTCAGATTTATTCAAATCTATTTCGATAGAAGCTGAAATTTGTTTCATTAAACTAGCTTCCTACAAAGGCACTACTTCTACAGGACAGGTCATCACAGCAATTGGATTAGACATTGACCTTACCAATAGACATATTATTGTACTAGAAGATATTATTGATACAGGCAAAACGTTACATACTTTTTTGCCACAACTGTTCAACCAACAACCAGCATCTCTAAAAATTGGGGTGCTACTGCACAAGCCTGATGCGACAGTATTTGAAGTCCCAATCGATTACTGTTGCTTTTCTATCCCTAACAAATTTGTTCTAGGCTATGGGTTAGATTTCGATGGTTACGGTCGCAACAGCAGGGATATTTACAAACTGGTTGAATCATAAACGAGAAACAATTAATTAAAGACTTCTTTAACCCTGTCAAAAAAGCTCTTATCAGATTTGTTAGGATTAGGCCTAAAGTTTTCACTTGCCTGTAACTTTTCAAGCATTGCTTTTTCCTCGTCATTAACTGTTTGAGGCGTCCAGATATTTACATAAATTAATTGATCTCCCTTTGCATAACCCTGCACTTCAGGGAATCCTTTTCCTTTGAGCCTAAATATTTTTCCGCTTTGGGTACCAGCAGGTATTTTTATTTTTGCACGACCATCAATGGTGGGCACTTCTACTTGTGTACCAAAAACAGCGTCTACAAAATTTAAGTGTAAATCAAATGCCACATTTAATCCATCGCGTTGTAAATCCGGATGTGCTTCTTCTTCTATTTGAATGATTAAATCACCCGCACTTCCTCCTCTTTCACCAGCATTACCTTTTCCATTCATACTCAGCTGCATGCCTTCTTGAACCCCTGCTGGAATATCAATTGAAATTGTTTCTTCACCATACATTCTTCCCTCACCTTTACAACTAACACATTTAGCAGTAACAGTCGTTCCTTCACCATTACAAGACGAACAAGTAGTTACTGTTTGCATCTGCCCTAAAAAAGTATTGGTGAGTTTACGCACCTGTCCACTACCCCCACAAGAACTACAAGTTTGAACGCTATTTTTATCTTTAGCACCATTACCGCCGCACCCACTGCAGGTAACGTGCTTTTTAACTTTTACATTTTTATTGACCCCTTTAGCGATCTCTTCAAAATTCAATTTGATTTTAATACGCAAATTGCTACCACGTTGACCTCTAGCAGCCCTTCCACCGCCTCCTCTCGACCTCCCACCTCCACCAAAGAAAGAGCCAAATACATCATCACCAAACATATCGCCAAACTGGCTAAAGATATCATCCATATTAGAGCTATGAGAAGCACCGCCCCCCGTTCCTGGGCCAAAAGCAGCATGACCAAACCTGTCATACTTTGCTTTTTTATCGGCGTCACTTAAAATCTCATAAGCTTCAGCGGCTTCTTTAAATTTATCTTCTGCTTCTTTGTCGCCCGGATTTCGGTCTGGGTGAAATTGCATAGCAACTTTGCGGTATGCTTTTTTAATTTCATCAGCAGATGAAGATTTAGATACCCCTAATATTTCGTAATAATCTCTTTTTGCCATTGCTATTTTATTTTCCTACCACCACTTTTGCAAAGCGGATAATTTTATCATTTAAATAATACCCTTTTACTACATCATCAATGACCTTTCCTTTTAAATGCTCCGAAGGTGCAGGAATTTCAGTAATGGCTTCATGCTTTTCTACGTCAAATTCTTCATGAATAGATTCCATCGCTTTTACGCCTTTGGCTAACATAGTAGCTCGTAATTTATTAAAAACAAGTTGAATCCCTTCTTTTTGAGCAGCAATATCATCCGCACCTTGCAACTGCTTTTCGGCGCGGTCGCAATCGTCTAAAATATCAAGCATAGAAACAATAACGTCTTTACCAGCGGTTTGAATAAGCTCTAAACGCTCTTTAGATGTTCTTCTTCGATAATTATCAAACTCTGCCATTAAACGCAGGTATTTGTCTTTTTGCTCCTGCAATTCCGTCTCAAGCTTGGTGATAGGATCTTCTTCGGCAACCGGATCATTTAAATACTCGGTTCCAGGTATATTTTCATCGGTATTGAGCTCATTTTCAATATTTTGCTCCATTTCGTTTGGTGTTGACGTTTCCATAACTATTGCATATTGTTTTACCCCTTTATTATCGCAAAAATTTTGCCGATGCAAAGAAAAGGGAAAAATTGGCAGATTAATCCGCCTTATCTTCGCAGACATGACAAAGTTGTTCCTAAAAAAGAAGATTGCGGCGCGTATCGCAAATGGTCACCCCTGGGTATTTGGCAATGAAGTAGACAAAATTGACGGCCCAATTGAGCCAGCTGCCACAGTAGATGTACATTATGCCGATGGGAAATTTGCAGGCAGAGGCTATATAAACCCAAAATCCCAGATTTTAGTACGCTTACTCACCCGAAAGCCAGAAACCATTGATGCCGCGTTTTTTCACCGCCGAATCGCAGAAGCATGGGCTTACCGTCAAAAAATTGGCTACACCGAAAATTGTCGACTTGTATTTGGTGAAGCAGACCAAATGCCGGCCCTTATCATTGATAAGTTTAACGACTATTTTGTTTTACAAACCTTGTCGTTAGGCATGGACCATTGGAAGCCTGCCATTGTTGAAGCGCTTAACAACATTTTTTCGCCAAAAGGCATTTACGAAAGAAACGATGTGCCAGTAAGAGAACTAGAAGGACTTACGCAAATAAAAGGATTTTTATCGGAGCCATTTAATACCAATATCATCATTCATGAAAATGGATTACGGTTTCATGTAGATATACAAAATGGACAAAAAACGGGCTACTTTTTAGACCAACAAGACAACCGAAAAGCCATTCAACATATTGTAAAAGGTGCCGAGGTTTTAGGTGCTTTTACATACACTGGAACATTTGAAATTCATGCCGCACATTATGGTGCAAAATCTGTGTTGGGCTTAGATATTTCTGAAAACGCTGTAGCACAAGCCAATAAAAATGCTGCCCTGAATGGACTGGATGACATCTGTAAATTTGAAGCGATGAACGCGTTTGATGTGCTCAAACAATGGGGCAAAGATGGTAGACAATACGACGTTGTAATGCTTGACCCACCTGCGTTTACAAAGAGTAGAGAAAGTATTCAAAAAGCCATTACCGGTTACAAAGAAATTAATTTACGTGGTATGAAATTAATTAGAAATGGTGGTTTTTTAGTGACATCAAGTTGCACCAATCTCGTGCAACCGGAACTCTTTTTGCAAACCATTGAAATGGCAGCAAAAGATGCACGCAAAAAAATTAGACAGGTTACCTTTCAAGCGCAAGCCTCTGATCATCCCATTATTTGGGGGATGGAAAATACCAATTATTTAAAATTCTTGATTGTTGAAGTGACAGATAAATAAATTACTTATTTACCTGAAATTTACCAGACTCAATGAGCCTGCCTGATTGATCGCGGAGTTGGAAAATATACAAGCCTCGGGTGTAATTATCGTCTAAAGTAAAGCTTACTTTATTACTAGATAAACGCTGCTCGCTCATTTTTTTTCCATAAAAACTATAGATCGCAATTAAGGTTGTAGACTCCACCGATTTATCAAATTCAAAATTAATGATAGTGGTAGCCGGATTGGGATAAAAGCGAATCACTTTACTTGTAGTAGGTGCACTAAAAAAAGAGTCATAGAAACCATTACCCCCAGGTGTAAAACTGGAGGTAATGATAAATAATATACCAACTATGATAAAGTTCTTTTTTTGCATGCTTTTGACCTAATAGTACAAAGATACAACAAACTAAATTAAGCTAGTTTAGCAAGGGTTTCTTGGATCGCTGTAAAGTTTGGCAAATCCCCAGGGGTAGGACAAACTTCGGCATATTGTATAACACCTTCTTTATCAATAACAAAGGCAGCGCGCTTGCTAACACCTTGCATTTCAAAAGCAGGAAATACATCATATAAAACGCCAAATGCTTTTGCAGCATCTTTGTTAAAATCGCTTAATAAAGGGAAATTTAATTGCTGTTCCTCTTTAAACTTGCCTAAGGCAAATAAAGAATCTACCGAAACGCCATACACAGTTGCACTGGTGTTGTTGTATACTCCAATATTGTCTCTAATAGAACAAAGCTCTGTGGTACAAACGCCAGTGAATGCTAAAGGAAAAAATAACAAAACTACATTTTTACCTTTTTGATCTGCTAAATGAACCTGATTTTTATCGGTGTCAAATAAACTAAAATTAGGGGCTGTGGTGCCTGTTGTTAAACTCATGATTTTTTGTTTTTTATTGTAACAAGTTAGAATAAATATTGTTTATTTTTTTATCGTTTTTAGCTTTTGTATGTTGGCATATGACTCTAATGAATCCACGAGCTCTTTATAGGCCACAGGATGCGCTTCGTAATAATGATAGCTATCATAAAACTGTTTTTTAGTGATTTTATGCACAGCAAACACTTGTTCATACAATGGAATATCTTCTTTAACCCTTAACATGAGCGTATCCCCTACTAACTTTTGTGCATACCATTCATCGGCTTTGAGCATATCAAACATCACCACTTTCATCGTGTTAACCGGCAAAACATTTTTGGGCGTTCCACCGTTACATGAAACGAAGAGCACTAATGCAAAAAATAGCGGATATGTTATGCGGAGGATCATTGAAGTGCTTCTTTGTATTTTGGCGCATTAGTTGGATCAAGCACTGTTAGCAATTCGACGGCTTTTACACGGTCGGCTGCTTTTGCCTTTTTAAATATGCCTGACAATTCAGTGTATTTACTTTGTAAAAAAAACTGCTGAATCATACTGTTTTGATTGTCTGCTGCAAATGTTTGCAGTTGAGTAAGTGCAGCTAGTATAGAACTTTGTGCAAGCGTTTCATTATCCATTAAATGATCTAGTCCATTACGGTAATACCCATAAAAAATATCGTGAATGACATTGTTACGCGCATTGGTTACATTTTCTGCGAGCCAAAAACGGTTACGGAGTCCATCAAACATTTTCCAGCCTTGTATTCCTTTGCCTTCTGGTGCATTATTTACAATATTTAGCGCTTTTCTAAAGTACGATTCACCACCTTTAAGCGCAAAGGAATCATAATCCAACCCAATAATGATATAAGCGTAGTATGCAAAAATAGCCGGCAAATTGGCTATGCCAGCATCTGTTCCTTGTACCCGTGCCTCATTGAATTCAATGGGTTGAAATTCTTGGTATTTAAAGGTTACATCTGGATCCTGAAAATTAACCATACTGGCTTTATAACTCGAACCGTACACGGGTCTGGCTGCTTGAATACTTAAGGTAGCCTTGTATACATTGGTTTCTACAACCGTTTCGATATTGACAATAAAACTGCATTCGATTTTTTCTTGAGGCTTGTACAAATCAGATGTCCACTTTCTATTGTTGAGTAGGCTCGTTAACTGCGTTTGAAGGGTATTGAATATTCTTTTATCTACACTAGTAGCTACCCTATTTGACAGTACCGTTACCCTAGCCTGCAATTCCTGAGCTTTAGCCCCCGAAAAAACAAGCACCAACAAAAAGATAAATATTGTTTTTGAAGCCTTCATATTGGATTAAATAACGTACTCTAAAGTAATAAAAAAAGACAGTAATTACACTGTCTTTTATATAAAATAGGATTGTCTGAATTATCGGAACAAATCGTTGTCTTCATTTTTTCTATAATACACTTTACCTTCCATAAATTCTTGTGTTGCTAAAATAGCTGGGTTCGGCATTTTCTCGTAAGCTCTAGAGATTTCAATTTGCTCTTTATTTTCATGAATTTCTTCAAGGCTATCGGTGTGACTAGCAAACTCTTCCAATTTATTGTGCAATTCTTCTCTGATAGACACGTTGATTTGATTGGCTCTACGTGCAACAATCGCAATAGACTCGTATAAATTACCAGTTTTTGCTTTTATATCTATTAGGCTTTTTGTTTCAACCACGCTTGGTGTATTGGCACTTAATTGTCTTCTTAGCTTACTCATTTTTTTGTATTGTTTAAATAATTTGAAGATGCTGTTTTATATTTATTCACTTCGTCTACGTATTTACTAGTGCTGTAGCGCTCTAAAAAATCATCGGCTTCTACAATCACTTTTGCATAACGCTCTTGCTGCTTTTCTTCGTAACTCATTTCGGCGTATTTATAATACGATA
>JBIIZN010000133.1:0-3698 GCA_044346275.1 Sediminibacterium sp. | reverse complement strand
AACCCTTGGTGGCATTATCTCTTCTAAAAAAGGATTGAACTTACCAGATACAAAAATTTCTTTACCTGCTTTAACAGAAAAAGACCTCATTGATCTGGATTTCATGATCAAAGAAGAGTTAGACTGGATAGCACTTAGCTTTGTTAAAAGAGTTGCCGACATTGAAATGCTTAGAGGCATTTTAGATAAAAACAAAAGCAAGTCTAAAATCATTGCAAAAATTGAAATGCCGGAAGCGCTTACCAATATCAGAGAAATTATTTTAGCCTCTGATGGTATTATGGTGGCACGTGGAGATTTGGGTGTTGAACTTCCAGTAGAGCGCATTCCATTAATTCAAAAAGAACTCATTAGAAAATGTATTCATAGAGGTAAACCAGTCATTGTTGCCACCCAAATGATGGAAAGCATGATTGACCGTGTTAAGCCCAACAGAAGTGAAATTACAGACGTTGCCAATGCGGTATTAGAAGGTGCGGACGCCGTAATGCTTAGTGGCGAAACTGCAGCAGGTAACCACCCGGCGCTTGTAGTAGAAACCATGTGTAAGATTATCAAAGAAGTTGAAAAAACGGAATACCGTTACAACCGCTCTGGAGATTTAAAACCGCAACCACAATCTCCATCATTTTACAGTGATGCCGTTTGTTACAATGCATGTAAAATTTCTGAAGACGTAAATGCTCATGCACTTGTGGGTATGACACAAAGTGGATACACAGGATTTATGCTTAGTAGCTTTAGACCATCTTCGCCACTATTTATTTTTACCAAAGAAAGATCGCTGGTAAATCAGTTAAGTTTAAGCTGGGGCGTTCGTGCTTTTTACTACGCCGAAGAGGAAAGCTTAGATGATATTGTTAGTGATCAAATTGGCATTTTAAAAGAGCGTGGATTTGTAAAAGAAGGTGACGTGGTGGTTAATACAGGCAGTACCCCAATTGCCGATCACTTACCTACTAACGTAATTAAGCTCACAACGGTCAAATAATAAAATTTTTTTTACCATAATTGCATACCCTATGAAAAAAGTATTTACAGCCATCGCCCTTCTAGTTTGCATGATTGCAAACGCACAAGAAGTGAGTATTATACCGCAGCCTACTAGCCTAAAAGTAAATGAAGGCACATTTAGTATATCTGCAAAAACAACACTTCAAATTAAAAATGCGGGACAACAAAAAGCGGCAAACTTTTTGAATAAATACTTACAAGAATTTTACGGGTTTCAATTAAAAGTAACTGTGGGCAGTGGTGCAAAAAATGTAATTAATTTAGTTAATAATAATACTACTGCTCCAAAAGGAACGTATACACTAGAATCAACGAGTAATGGTGTTGTTATTAATGGCGCCAATGAAGAAGGTGTATTTTATGGTGTGCAATCACTGATTCAATTATTACCGGTTCAAAAATCTGCTTCATTAGTTATTCCAGCAGTAAGCATTCAAGATCAACCAAGATTTGTGTATAGAGGCATGCACTTAGATGAAGGACGTCACTTTTTTGGAATGGACTTTGTAAAAAAATACATTGACTTTATTGCGATGTACAAATTAAATACGTTTCACTGGCATTTAACGGAAGACCAAGGTTGGAGAATTGAAATTAAAAAATATCCAAAATTAACAACTGTGGGTGGTTTCCGTAACGCTAATATTATTGGTCGTTACCCTGGTAAAGGAAGTAACAATACCAGATATGGTGGATTTTATACACAAGCCCAAATCAAAGAAATTGTACAATACGCAGCGGATAGATTTGTAACCATCATTCCTGAAATTGAAATGCCAGGTCATGCAAGTGCTGCTATTGCTGCATACCCAGAGCTTAGTTGTTTTCCAAATGAATCAACTCCAGCCATTCCTACCATGCATAGCGCAGCAACACTTGAAGCTTTAAAAAAGCCAGGCACTAAAATTGTTCAAGAAACATGGGGCGTATTTGATGATGTATTTGTGCCTTCAGATAACACTTTCACATTTTTACAAAATGTATTAGATGAAGTAATGGCATTATTTCCTTCTACCTATATTCATATCGGTGGAGATGAGTGTCCAAAAGAATCTTGGAAAAGATCTGAATTTTGCCAAAATTTGATCAAAGAAAAAGGCTTAAAAGATGAGCACGGTTTACAGAGCTACTTTATTGGCCGCATCGAAAAATATTTGAATAGCAAGGGTCGTCAAATTATTGGATGGGATGAAATTCTAGAAGGAGGCCTCGCTCCTAACGCAACCGTAATGAGCTGGCGTGGAGAAAAAGGGGGTATTGAAGCCGCTAAAGAAAAGCACACGGTAATTATGACACCAGGTGGATGGATGTATTTTGACCACCAACAAAATAAAAAAGAAGACTCTGTTACCATTGGCGGTTATACCACTATTCAAAAAGTATATAGCTACGAACCACTTCCTAAAGAAATGGATCCTGCCGATCATAAATATGTACTTGGTGCACAAGCAAACGTATGGACAGAGTATATGAACAACACGGCTAAAGCAGAATACATGGTATTCCCACGTATCAGTGCATTAAGTGAAGTATTATGGACAAGCAAGGAAAATAAAAGCTGGCCGGCTTTTGAAAAGAAATTATTACATGAATTTAAACGTTACGATAATTTTAAAATAAATTATAGTAAAGCTTATTTTAATCCAGAGAATAATTAATTTATACTGTAATAACAATTTGTTATGATAGACGCATTTGAAAAAATACCAGTCCAAATTTTCCCTTCACCAATAGAAGGATCTGCTTTTGTTGCACAGGAAATAGCGGCACTCATTAAAGAGAAAGCGTCGCAAGGCAAAAACTGTGTACTAGGTTTAGCAACGGGCTCTACCCCTATTAAGTTATACAAAGAGCTTGTAAGACTGCACAAAGAAGAAGGACTCAGTTTTAAAAATGTGATTACGTTTAATTTAGATGAATATTTCCCCATAGAAAAAGATGCGCCACAAAGCTATTGGAGCTTTATGCACCATCATTTATTTAATCACATCGATATCGATGCAAAAAATATTCATATCCCGAGTGGTAAATGGCCCAAAGAAGAAATTAAAAAATACTGCGCCGAGTATGACGCAGCCATTGTTGATGCTGGCGGCATTGATTTACAAATTTTAGGAATTGGTGGTAATGGACACATTGGTTTTAACGAACCAGGTTCAAGTATCATTTCAAAAACTAGACTGGTAAACCTTGCCAACAATACAAGACTTGCCAACGCTTACGAGTTTTCACACTTATCAAAAGTGCCACGTCTTGCTGTTACCATGGGTATTGGTACCATCATGCAATCGAAGCGTATTTTATTAATGGCCTTTGGCAACAAAGGTGAAATAATTACAAAAGCCGCAGAAGGCGATGTAACAGACCAGGTTCCTGCTAGTATTTTACAAGAGCACCCGGATTGTACTTTTATAATTGATCCCACTGTTTCAGAATCATTAACGCGCATTAAATCGCCGTGGTTAACGGGTAACTGTGTGTGGGATAAAAAAATAATGAAACGCGCCGTAATTGAGCTTTCATTAAAATTAGGTAAAGAGGTGTTAAGCCTTACAGCTAAAGATTACAACGAAAATGGTTTAGCCGATTTACTCGTAGAAAAGAGTGACGCATACGAAATTAATTTGGAGGTCTTTTATATGCTAAGAGACAGCTTAACAGGCTGGCCAGCTGGTAAACCCAAT
>JBIIZN010000163.1:0-3711 GCA_044346275.1 Sediminibacterium sp. | reverse complement strand
GGAAAAAGAAGCAATTTAAATTTAAAGTCTTTTCTATTTGTTCTATTATTAGCCTCATTTAATTCTGCAACACTGTTTTCTTCATCAAATACAAGTGAAATAGAGTCTAAATTTAAACGTGGCGCTTTTACAATATGGGTATATACTTTTTCGCACTTACCTAAAATGATTTGATCGGTAGAAAAACTATTAAGCATTTTTATAGGACCAGGAACGGGCGGATAACGATCATAAAAATTAACGGAAACACCTGCTGGTATGGTATCATAGCCATTATTACGTACACCAAATACAACCCGAACACTATCCTTTTTATAACAACTTACGCTGTAAATATTTATTTGTCCATCAGCAGCAGGATTGTCTACTTGTAAAGTATAGATTGGAGAATTACTAATACAAGTACCTGCGCTCGCTACTAGCCTTATCTTATAACTTCCTGGTTTTAAAAAATCGTATAATAAATCTGTGCTGGTAGATACCATTTGTTCGTTGGCACCTAACTCATCAGATACATACCAGTTGTAGGCTGTAGCGCCATAAGATTTATTTAAAAAAGATACAGGGTCTTTGTATACTCCAGCTGCAGATGCTATAATTCTTTTATTAGGAGAAAATCTTGCATCAACGCCACAGTTTACAAATACATTGGCTGTATACGTACTGTAACAACTTGCTGTTGCTGTTAGTGCTTTTAATACAACTTTGTAAGTTCCAGTTGCTGTAAATGTGTTTGAATAATTATTAGTAGTACCAACAAGTGTCCCGTTTAAATACCATTCGTAAGTGAGTGCGCCAATACTTGTATTGATAAAATTTACAGTACTTCCAACTATAGGATGTGGATTTCCATCAAAATTAAAACTAGCAACTACATTGTCTGGACATGGTGCAGAACAACCATCACTCGTTAATAAGCTACCGCCACTAAATACGTTTAAAAATGCCATCATGCGGTCTGCTTGACCTTGTGTAAACACAGATGGGCAAGGACTTCCGTAGTCCATAAAATTTGAAATATTATCTGGCACATCGGTTGTAAATGGGCCAGAAACAGTATCGGTATTACATGAATTTTCTGGTGAAGTACAGGACGAACTTTTTATACTTCTATCGGGCGGAGTATCACACACTTTGTCGCCATCTGTTGTACAATCGTTGTTTACACAATTGGTTCCCTGAAAAGTATGTAAGAGCGATAAGTAATGTCCCATTTCATGTGCAACAAGTGGTGTGCTCAAACTGCTTACTACAAGTCCACTTCCAGGACCAGCATAACCGCCATAGCCCATACGCTCCCATTTGCCACATTCAAAAATACTAGGCGGAATTTCACCTTGTATCGAATTCACCAACCAAATATTTGCATATTTAGATGGATCCCAAGTTGAGAGTGCATTAAGTTTGCCAGCTTCCAAGTCTACATCTATATTTTGATAATAACTATTTATGCGATCGATGCCATTTGTTTTTCCACCATCCGGCGTGCGAGTAGCCAAACAAAATTGTATACGTGTATCAACGCCTTTAGGGTCGGTACCATATATACCAACATGCGCAAATGCTTTGTTCAGTTCTGCAACAGCATCAATAATCATTTGGTCTGTTATGGCAGCTGCATTTTGATTTACAATATGAAAAACAACAGGTATAGTAACAACAGGTACAGACATAGGCGCAACCACCACATTATTATTTCCAACGTTATTTTCAGAAATTCGAATATTGCGTTGCCCTGCAGCCTGCATCACCCAGGCTCTAATTTTTTCATTAAGTACGTTTTCTCTAGAAACATACATAGGGTCTTTACGCAGCAATTGCTGATAGGCATCAGCCCCACATTTAGGGGCATCAAATACTTGCTGCGCCATTGAGGCAAGTGCAAGCACAATAAAACCACAAACCAACAACAGTCTACGCATCATAATTTAAGTACAGTTTAATCTTAAACGTCAAAAAGTGAAATAAATGTTTCTGGACTAGCACAAATTCTATAAAAAAATTGATACAAATCGTTAAAATTATTTATGATGATGTTAATTTTAAGGAATTTATGGTTAATATTTATGGTTTATCTTTGTTAAAATTGAGGTAGATTTAATTACGATTTGCTGGTAAGGATAATTTTCAATGCTTCACACTGAAAACCTTTAATATGAAACTGCTTCAAACACAGATAACACAAAGCCCCAATAGTTACATTTCTGTGCTTGAAAGAGACGAGCCACAATTTATGGCCCCCTTTCATGCCCACCCCGAATTAGAACTTGTATGGGTAAAAGAGAGTCATGGAAAGCGCATTATTGGTGATAAAATAGAGCCATTTAAAGAAGATGATATGGTTTTTATTGGCGAAAACCTTCCACATGTGTGGTTAAACGACGAAACCTACTACAATGGGCAGCAAAACCACAAAGCCAAAGCCATAGTCGTTTATTTCAATAAAAACTTATTCGGTTCTGATTTTTACGAATTAGACGAAGCCAGCAATATTAAAGCCCTTTTTGAAAAAGCAAAAAGAGGTATTAAAATTGGCGATGACACCAGAAAAAAAATTGGTGCCAAATTAGAAAAGATGGTTGCGCAAAAAGATTTTGAGCGCGTTATTGGACTTTTTGAAGTGCTGCATTTAATTTCTACCGCCAAAGACAACGAACTCATCACCACCGAAGGCTATACAAAGCCTGTAAGTAAAGATGGTACCGATAGACTTGCAAGTGTATATAAATATGTACATGAAAATTTCAAGCAACCTATTTCTTTAAATCAAGTAGCAGAGCTTGCTAATTTAACGCCGCAATCTTTTTGTAGATTGTTTAAAAAACGTAACAAGAAAAAATTTGTAGAATACTTAAACGATATGCGTATTGCACAAGCGTGCAAATATTTAATTGAAACAGACTGGAGCATTTCTGAAGTAGCCTATGCCTGTGGTTACAAATCGGTTTCTAATTTTAATAAATTATTTAAAGAAACAAAAAACTGTTGCCCTAAAGCATTTAGGGTTCAGTTTGATAAATAATTTTTCAACCACTTTTGTAAAAAAAATAGCCGCTCTTACGAGCGGCTATTTTTGTATCTTAAAAATTTTCTCGAACAATTATTTATCCCAGAAAATTTTAACAGTTGCTTTATCGTTTGCACTAACAGCAGCGTAGTTCGCTTTGTTATACACGTTTTCTGAAGAAGGATACGCCCATCTTGTAGGCGGAGCTACGTTAGTTGGAGTTGCATCATCATTCCAGAATCTTAATGCTGGCAAATCAGTTCTTCTAACTTCAGCCCAGTTTTCAAATGGTTGAATTACATTGTAGTGTAACCAACGTTGATTTGAAATAAGTGCTTGTCTTGCAGCAGTAGTTGTTGCAAGATCCCAGTTAATACCTGCAGCAGTTTGGTACGCTGTTACTTGAGCAGCAGTGTAAGGCACTACAGCAGGGCTGGTTGTGTTAGTTGTTAACTTACGGATATTATAATAGTACTCTGTAGATTGCTCGATACCTTTATTGTAAGCATCTTTAGCAGCTGTTAAGTTACCAGCTTTTAAATGTGCTTCCGCTAAATGGAATGATACTTCTGCAGCATTAATTAAAATACCTGGGAAGAACAAGTTTCTACTTGTAGTAGAACGGTTGTACATCGAAACAGTGTTGGTTAAAATCAACGCATCTGTTACAGAAGCAGCAGCCATTTGATCAATACCTCTGTATA
>JBIIZN010000047.1:0-12402 GCA_044346275.1 Sediminibacterium sp. | reverse complement strand
GCTGTTACAGCATTTACATTCCATGCTTTTCGCCCGAAAGCCGTGAATGATGGTTTGTGACTGGCAGGTCTTCTGGCTCACGCGCTTCCAACGGGCCTTCCCATTCTAGATTAGAACAGTGGCTGAAGTGTTGGTTGCCTATTTGCGTTTACAGCTACGGGGATAGCGCAAGACTTACACTTGCTTCCCTTTTAATTCCGAAATATTCGAAAACCAATTACAAAACGAAAGTAGCACTTCTATTTGTAAGGCTTATAAATTGATAGTCTTTAGTTTTGCACCAAGCGTTGAAAACTCCCTGAAAGTTTACTACATTTAAGCCCACAGTATATTATATGCAATCGAAACAAAAATTGAATTTATTTAGCTTCACCATGATTGTGGTAGGCCTTGTAATTGGGATGGGAATTTTTAGAACTGCAGCTACGAGTGCCAAAGATGCCATAGCACCTTCGGTATATTTTAGTGCCTGGATTGTGGGCGGTATTGTTGCTATGTGTGGGGCGCTCACGTATGCCGAAATTGGAAGTAGATACCCGGTTACGGGAGGTTACTACAAAGTGTTTTCATATGCCTATCATCCAAGTATTGCATTTGCCATCAACTGTATTATCTTAATTAGTAACGCTGCTAGTTTAAGTGGTGTGGCACTTATTGGTAGTGGATATATTGCTAAACTTTTTCCAGGACATAGTTGGACCGATATCGATAAAGCACTGCTAAGTGTTGCAGCTATTTTAGTTTTTTATTTTATCAATTTGCGTGGATTAAAAATGAGTGCGCGGGCGCAAAATATTTTAATGCTCATAAAAATTACAATGATTTTGGTGATCATTGCAGCTTTATTTTTTCCGCATGAAAGCCTTTTGCACGCTGCTTCTGCGCCTGTTGTTCCTGCCCCAAATATGGGTTGGATTCAAAGTTTTGGCATTAGCTTAATTGCCGTTTCATTTACCTATGGCGGCTATCAACAAACCATCAATTTTGGAAACGAAGTAGACAAACCATCACAAACAATACCCAAAGGAATATTTATTGGTATCGCTATTATCATTGGACTTTATTTACTCGCCAATTTTAGTTACTACATAATTATTGGTTTTGACAATATGAAAGGTGAACGTGAAATTGCGTATGCGCTCATCCAAAAAACTTTTGGTGATCAGACCGCAAATATTTTTTCATTCTTTTTATTTTTTGGGGTACTAGCTTATGTGAATGCACTACTTATGAGTAACCCTAGGGTCATGTATGCCATGAGTGCCGAAGGAACCCTTCCTGCCATATTTTCTAAACAAGACAAAAAAACAGATGTGCTTGTTTTTTCATTGACCATTTTTGCGGCAGTGTGCATTGTGATTTTATTTTTCGCGCAAACCTTTGAAAAGATTTTGAACTTCACCATCTTTTTAGATTGCTTTGGCATGGTCGCTTCAAGTGCTGCTATTTTTAAGCTCCGCAGTAAAACAAAACACCTAGATGGTACGGGCATATTTAAAATGAAGTTATTTCCGCTGATCCCCTTGTTTTTTATAGCCAATTACCTTTTTGTGGGGGTGAGTATCGCTTTTCAAACTCCAGAAACGGCAGGTGTTGGCGTTGTTGTGTTGGCGGCCTTTATGCTCCTCTATTTTATGACCGCCCGGTTCCGAAAAACACCTTCCCAAACCGGGGAATAGCCAATTTCACCCTTCATAACACATAATTAGCCAAAATACCCGCTTTCTTTCCGTCTGTCTAAATTTTAAGGCTAAGGGCATGGAATGCATTATTTTTGTAGTTCTATGAAATCATTATTTACCCTACTTGCTGCCTTATTTGTGTTACAGGCACAGTCCCAAACCGAAAAGTGGGACCTTAAACGCTGTGTAGAATATGCGACCAGCCACAACATTTCTGTTAAACAAGCCGATATTCAGGCCCGAATTGCTGGGATACAAGTTAAACTCTCAAAATTAGCTTTATACCCTTCTGTTTCTGGTAACTCTGGTATGGGCGTTCGTTTTGGTAGATCTATCGACCCTACCACCAACGCCTTTGCCACCACACAGTTTTTATTCCAAAACATTGGTTTATCTGGAGGTATGCAACTTTATAATTATGGTAGTCTTAAAAACAGTGTTGCCGTTGCAGATTTAAATGCAAAAGCGGCCCTTGCAGATATTGATAGAATTGCCAACGACATCTCTTTAAACGTGGCTAATTTTTATTTAAACGTATTAGCAGCCGCAGAGCAAGTGAAAATCACACAAGTGCAAATTGCGCAAACATTAACGCAATTAGAAATCACAAAAAAAAGAGTGGATGCTGGCTCTTTACCAGAATTAAATTTGGCTGAAATACAGGTGCAGCTTGCCTCTGATAGCAGTAATTATGTTTCAGCCTATACTGGATACGAGCAAAATATTTTGAATTTACAGGGTTTATTAAATTTAGATCCTGCTGTACCTTTTGAAGTGGCTACGCCAAATATCAGTGCTATTCCAATTCCAAGTTTTGCAGATTTGCAACCATCGGTGGTGTATGAAATGGCCCTTGGTACACAGCCTTTGCAAAAAGCAAACGCCATTCGTTTAGAAGCTGCAAAAAAATCGGCACTGGTAGCAAAGGCGGGGCAATATCCAACCATAACAGTGGGTGGAAATTTGGCATCCAATTTTTCCAATTCCTTCAGAAGAACAACTGGTTTTAGCTTTTTAGGCTATGGAACACCCGTACCTGGTTTTGATCCAAAAGTATCTATTGGCGGGCAAGATTATTTTGTACAAAGCCCCATGTATAAGCTCAACCAAACCAACCGAAACATCAGTGAAATATGGGATGGCTGGTCTAAGCAGCTCAGCAATAACTTTGGACAAAACATTGGTTTCAACTTAACTGTTCCCATTTTTAATGGTGGTCAGGCCAAAGGCGCATACCAGCGTGCTAACTTAAACGTAAAATCTGCGGAATTGCAAAAAGAGCAATCAGATATCACTTTAAAGCAAAATATTTATACGGCATACAATAATGCAACTGCTGCTTTGCAAAGATTTAATGCAAGCACAAAGGCTGTTGAAACCTCACAAAAAGCCTATGATTTTGCTGTGAAAAGATATGAAGTAGGTCTTTTAAGTTCACTTGATTTAATCACCAATCAAAACAATTTATTGCGTGCTAAAGTGCAACAACTAAGCAACCAATACGATTATGTATTTAAGATGAAAGTGCTTGAGTTTTATAGAGGACAGGGCATCACACTTTAATACATTTTAATATCATTTATAAAAAGTTTGAAATACAATACCATGAATAAAAAATTACTTTGGACGATCGTATCACTAGTTGTTTTAATTGTTTTGTTTGTAACGCTTAAAAAAACAGGCGTTATCGGGAAAGAAGATGGACTTACCGTTTCTGCCGAAAAAGCAGTAATGCGCACCATCATTGAAACTGTAAATGCAAGTGGTAAAGTATATCCAGAAATCGAAGTAAAAGTGAGTCCAGATATCAGTGGAGAAATTGTTGAGTTAAATGTAAACGAAGGTGATAGTGTAACCAAAGGTCAAGTATTGGCCCGTATTTACGCAGATATTTATTCTACCCAGCGTGATCAAGTAGCTGCAGGCGTAAACCAGGCTAGAGCCCAGCTAGCTAATTCTAGTGCAAGCATCATTGGTTTAAAAGCGACACTTGAAAACACCAAGCAGGTATATGAGCGTCAACTTAAATTATACAACGATAAGGTAACTTCTCGTCAAGAATTTGAACAAGCGGAACAAGCTTATAGATCTGCAGAAGCAAATTATAATGGCGCCAAAGAAGGTCTCAAGGGAACACAAGCCGCTATCAGTGGCGCAGAAGCGCAACTAGCGCGTGCCAATAAAGATTTATCAAGAACAACACTGGTAGCACCCATGAATGGCATTATTAGTTTACTAGCCGTTAAAAAAGGAGAGCGTGTTGTAGGTACGGCACAAATGGCGGGTACCGAAATGATGCGTGTAGCTGATATGCGCAGTATTGAAATTAGAGTGGATGTGGGTGAGAACGATATTCCTAAAGTTAAAATTGGTGATACTGCGATTGTAGAAGTGGATGCTTACACCAATAGAAAATTTAAAGGCCTTGTATACAAAATTGCAAATCCATTAACTTCTGCAGCGGCAGCAGCAGGTGGAAGCGCAGAGGTAACCAACTACAAAGTGCATATCCGTTTATTGGCAAGTAGCTACCAAGATTTATTAGTGGCTGGTAATAGTTTTCCTTTTAGACCAGGTATGAGTGCTAGTGCGGACATTCAAACCAAAACCAAAGTGAACGTTTTATCGATTCCTTTAAATGCCGTAACTACAAGAGATAAATCAGAAGGGAAAGCTGGTGCAAACACTGATAAGGAGGATAAAAAAGATGAAGCTGCTCCAGCTTCAGACAAAAAATCGTTAGATTCAGATGACTCCGAAGAAGTAGTATTTGTGCTTCAAAAAGACAACCGTGTTAAAAAGGTAAAAGTAAAAACGGATATCCAAGACCTTAATTTTATTGAAATTGTTAGCGGTATTGCGGCAGGTGATCAAGTTATCACGGGTCCTTACAATATTGTGAGCAAACTTATTAAAGACAGTAGCTTAGTAAAAGTTGTAAGTAAGGATAAGCTTTTCGAAGACAAGAAAAAAGACTAAGATTTTCAATAAGCAATCCTTTCGTATCTTTGTGGTTGATTAACAACCAAATTAGATATGCGTTTTGGAATTATCGGAAGCGGAAGTTGGGCAACAGCACTTGCAAAAATCTTAACGGATAATGGTAATATTATTCATTGGTGGGTTAGAAATGCTGAAACCATACAGTACATTCAAAAACGCAAGCACAATCCTCATTATTTAAGCGCTGCTTACTTTAATCAGGCTCAACTTCAGTTAACAGATAATGTGCAGGATTTAGTGGCATCAGTTGATGTTATTGTAGTAGCCGTTCCGTCTGCCTATGTAAGTTCCATTTTTGAAGGTATCGACGCCAAATTATTACAGGGCAAAAAAATTGTATCTGCTGTAAAAGGTATTTTGCTGGATCACAATGTGCTGCTCAATCAATACCTGCAAACGAAATTTAATTTTCCCTTAGATCATTATTTTACATTGCTGGGTCCTTGCCACGCAGAAGAAGTGGCCGCCGAAAAATTATCCTATTTAACTTTTTCGGGAACTACCCATGAAGCAGCGGAGGAAATAGCTTCCCATTTTAATTGTGAATACATCAACACGGTTGTAAATACCGATATCAATGGCTCACAATTTGCTTCTGTATTAAAAAATATTTATGCACTAGGTGCTGGTATTGCACATGGATTAGAATACGGCGATAACTTTTTAAGCGTGTATATTGCCAATTGTGCCAATGAAATGGCCAATTTTTTACAAAAATGTGATCACTGCGAAGGGGCCAGTAAAACTGCAGTAGCTCCTAATTACAATGCTTCTGTGTATTTAGGCGACTTACTTGTTACTTGTTATTCTTTGTACAGTAGAAACCGAACCTTTGGTAATATGATTGGTAAAGGCTACTCTGTTAAATCGGCTCAGCTAGAATTAAATATGGTGGCCGAAGGTTACAATGCTAGCAAATGTATTTATGAAATCAATCAGGCTTATGGGGCTGAAATACCTATTGCTACAGCGATCTATCAAATTTTATGGAAGCATGTGCACGCTGCTAATGGGTTTGCAGAGGTTGAAAAAATCTTATTCTAATTGTACACTAGCTACACTTCAAAAAAATCGGCGGCAATGCCGTCTAAAAAAAATTTTCCTTGGCCTGTAGCAGTTAAAGAATTTTCCTGCTCCATTAGTTGACCCTTGTTAATAAAATGTTCTGCTATTTTTTTTGTTCTACTAACAGCCTTGTCACCAAATTTTTCATATAAATATTCATAAGAACAACCTTCAATGGTTCGAAGCGATGTCATGAGATATTCGTTGTACTGTGTAGCTTTTGATAATGTTTCTGACTCAAACGGCACGCTGCCTTTTTCAATGCTACTAATGTAAAGTGCATTGTTAGAAATATTCCATTGACGTGTGCTTCCCGTAAATGAGTGTGCCGAAGGACCTATACCAAGGTATTTTTTTTGTTGCCAGTAACTGGTATTATGTTTGCTTCTGTATCCTGGTAATGCAAGGTTGGAAAGTTCGTAATGTTCATATCCAGCATTCGCCGTATGCTTTATTAGTAATTCAAAATGGGTAGCTTGTTTTGCAGGATCAATATCTTCTTTTTCGCCTTTTAAAATAAGCGTACGGAGTGACGTTTTGGGTTCTACTGTTAATGCATAACAAGACAAATGCTGCACGTTTAGTGCAACGGCTATATTCATATTTTCTATCCAGTTTTCATCTGTTAGTGTAGGGATGCCATAAATGAGGTCTATCGAAATATTGTCAATCCCAACTTCTTTTGCAAGTTCAATGGCCTCAATAGCAGCATCCGATCGGTGCGCCCGGTTCATCCAAATAAGATCTTCGTCCACAAATGATTGCACGCCCATGCTAAGCCTATTGATACCCATAGATTGTAATGCTATTAGTTTTTCTCTTGTGATATCATCAGGGTTAGCTTCCAGCGTAATTTCAATTTGTTCAGAAAGGCTAAAATGCTTTTTAATGGTTGCAAGTATTTGCGCAGTTGCATGAGTTGGTATAAGAGAAGGGGTACCACCTCCAAAATAAATGGTGTCAATGGTTGTATTTGACACCTCAAAAAAATATTGTTGTAATTCTATTTCTTTGCAAATGGCTTGCACCATGGGATCTAATAATTTGGTAGAAGCGCTAAAATGAAAATTGCAATAGTGGCAGGCCTGTTTGCAGAAAGGAATATGAATGTAAATGCCTGCCATGTAAATGTTTATATTGCAAATCTACCAAATACTTGCTACTATGCTGTTAATGTTAGAGGAAGCTCCTTATTTTTGTAGCCATGCAAGCCCGTTATTTGTTATTTATGGTCGCTTTTTTGAGTACTTCTCTATTTATGGGTACGGGTCTTTTGGCACAACAAAAACCGGATAGCACATCAACCATTGACACAATATCCATCAATGCTTCCATAGATTCAGCTGCTTCAGATCGAACAAAAAGAGGAGCAGATTCCAGTCTAGTGCTTCAGAAAAAAAAGTCAATGAGGGACACTACGTCCTTTAAAAAACTAATGACGCATCCTTACTTGCCCATGCAAACAAAACCTTCTTTTCGAATCAATGAACTTCGCATTGCGCCTAGTTTTGACGGTAGGTTTTACTTGATTATTGGTATGCTATTTTATTTGGCTTTTATAAAAGTGACTTTCCCAAAGTATTTTTCAAATCTCTTTCAACTCATTTTTCAAAGTCCGATAAGGCAAAAACAAACGAGAGAGCAGTTACAGCAAAATAATTTGGCATCACTGTTTAGTAATATTTTGTTCATCCTCAACGCATCCATTTTTGTATCCCTGCTTGCTATTAAAAATGCATGGGTAGATTTTTCTTTGTATACCTGTATTGCATATACCGCTGTTGGACTTACGGCCCTCTATTTATTCAAATTTTTATTTTTATGGCTGTCTGGTTGGTTATTTTCTCAGGGGGAGGCTATTGGTAATTATAGCTTTATTGTTTTTTTGACAAATAAAGTAATGGGTGTATTTTTAATACCTGCCATTTTGTTATTGTCATTTTCGCCAGTATCTGTTCAAGATTTCGCCTATAACAGTGCCTTAATCGTCATCAGTATTCTTTTTGTATACAGATATTTGATATCCTTCTCTATTGTAAGGGCTTCTTTGAAGGTGAGTGCCTTCCATTTTTTCTTGTACCTTTGCACCTGCGAAGTACTTCCTATGTTGGTTTTATACAAACTGATGATGGATTTTATTAGCGGAACTTTTTAACTTTGCACAACCCTAGATAAGTAGCATGGCAAAAATCGGATCAAAAACGGGAACAGCTGTTAAGGCAGTAGCTCCCAAAAGAATTTTAATTTCTCAGCCAAAGCCGGAAAGTGATAAGTCTCCTTATTACGACTTAGAGCGCAAGTACCAGGTTGAACTGGTTTTCCATCCCTTCATAAAACTGGATGGTATTCCTGCCAAAGAGTTTAGAAAACAAAAGATTGATATCCCTGCTTATTCGGGCGTTATTTTTACCAGCAGAAATGCCATTGATCATTTCTTTCGCACTGCAGAGGAAATGAAGGTTTCAATCAGTCAAGACACTAAATACTTTTGTATTACGGAGGCCGTTGCATTGTATCTTCAAAAATTTATTTTATACCGCAAACGCAAGGTATTTTACGGCGCAGACGGATCTAGTAAAAGCATGCTTGATGTAATAAATAAACATAAAGAGAACGAAAAATTTCTCTATGTATGTAGCGAAAATCAGCAAGATAATGATATTTGCGGTTGGCTTAAATTGCATAAGTGCAGTTTCGACTTAGCATTTATGTACCGCAGTATTAGCAATGATATTACACCATTATTTGCAAAAAAGGGGTTTGAAATTATTTGCTTTTTTACCCCTAGCGGCGTAAAAAGTTTATTTGATAATTTCCCGGATTTCAAACAAAACAAAGTTGTCATCGGTGCTTTTGGTAGTAATACTTCTAAGGCAGTTGAAGATGCTAAACTGCGCTTAGACATTAAAGCCCCCGCTCCTCAACGACCTAGTTTAGTTGCTGCTTTAGATCATTACTTGCAATCACTTGTAGCAAAAAAATAATCTTTTTGCAAACGAATCCTACATCCAATTTATTAATTGAGGAAACCAGTCCTTACCTTCTTCAACATGCGTATAACCCAGTAGAGTGGCATCCATGGGGTGAAGCTGCACTCAGGCTTGCTAAAGATTTAGACAAACCCATTTTGGTGAGCATTGGATATGCGGCTTGTCATTGGTGTCATGTAATGGAGCGCGAAAGTTTTGAAGATGCAGCTACTGCAAAAATCATGAATGAGCACTTTGTTAATATTAAAATTGACAGAGAAGAGCGTCCCGATCTAGATCATATTTATATGGACGCGGTGCAAGCCATGACTGGTAGTGGTGGGTGGCCACTCAATGTTTTTTTAACGCCCGATAAAAAACCTTTTTATGGAGGTACTTATTTTCCGCCTGAGCCCATGCACAATAGGGCAAGTTGGAAGGATGTGTTACTTGGTATTGCAAAAGGGTTTAAAGAAAATAGAGACCAAATAAATGGGCAGGCGCAAAAATTAACCGACCATTTACAAAGTTCCAATGCATTTGGATTTCAAAAAACGGGTGCCACTTCTGCACCTGGTTTGAGTGATATAGATGCAGCTGCATCGGCGCTATTAACGCAGGCAGATACTGTTTGGGGTGGATTTGGCGGCGCTCCTAAATTTCCACAAACATCATCGATTCGTTTTTTACTCAGGTATCATTATTTTAATCCCCTACACAAAGCTTCATTGGATCATGCTTTGCTGTGTTTGGATAAAATGATTGAAGGTGGCATTTATGATCAATTAGGAGGCGGGTTTTCTAGGTATAGCACCGATGGGCAGTGGCTCGCTCCGCACTTCGAAAAAATGTTGTACGATAATGCACTTTTGGTAACAACCTTATCAGAAGCCTATCAAATAACTAAAAAAGAATCTTACCATAAAGCCATCACGGAAACACTTGCGTTTGTAGAACGTGAATTGATGGATGCTGACGGTGGTTTTTTAAGTGCACTCGACGCAGATAGCGAAGGTGTTGAAGGAAAATTTTATACATGGTCCTCGTCAGAAATAATTTCTTTACTCCAAAACAATGCGCCACTATTTATGGCGTACTATGGAGTAAAAGAAGCTGGCAATTGGGAGCATACCAATATTTTGCATATGCCACAACCTGCTCCAGCAGTGGCTCAACAATTTGGTATCAGCGAAAAAGAATTTTTGAAAACGATTGAAAATTGTGCATCTATTTTGATGGAGGAACGAAATAAACGTATCAGACCTCAAACAGATGATAAACAATTACTGGGTTGGAACGCGCTTATGAATACAGCCTTTAGTAAGGCATATGCTGCTACTGGAAATAAAAATTATTTGACACGTGCGCAGCAAAACATGGCGCACTTATTTAAGCATTTCAAAAACGCTGATAGCCAAGGTTTTTTTCATACTTATAAAAATGGTATTGCAAAAACACCTGCATTTTTAGATGACTATGCGTATCTAATTGAAGCGCTCATTCAATTACAAACTGTTTCTGGAGATTTGCACTGGCTTGAAAAAGCTGGAGAAATAACAGAATATGTGAATATGCATTTTATAGAATCTGAAACTGGATTTTATTTTTATACCCACGATGCTCAAACAGACGTTATTGTAAGAAAAAAGGAAGTGTATGATGGTGCTACCCCAAGTGGCAACGCGGTAATGGCGGGTAACCTACTGCATTTAGGTGTCGTTTACGGTAATGATCAGTATTTGTCCTTAGGTAAGCAAACCTCTTTATCGCTATTACCGGCAATTACCAAACATCCTGGCTCATTTGGGGTTTGGGCTTCGGTTTTATTAAATCAATTGGTAGAATTTAGAGAATTAACCCTTGTTGGTCCGGGTGTTTTACCCTTTTTGGAAGCAGCACTTCCCTTATTTAGACCCAACTTAATCTTAAATATTTCAGAAAATCGGCTAACAAGTATTTTGGCAATTTCACAAAAAATAATTGATAATCAAGATGTTACGTTTCAATTGTGCGAAAATCAAACCTGCCAATTATATCAGATAACTGATTTTGACAGTTTTTTAGCAATTGTGTAACTTGGAAACATCTATTTTGCACTTCGGTTTTAGCCACTACTCCGGCAAAACAGTGAAACATAAAAAAAATTACTACTGAATAGAATTTTACCCTGGATCATTAATTTATTGGTTTTTAAGCGCTAAAACTCAGGTTTCTGACGTTTCAAAACTTATATTTGTCACTGTTATAAATCACATAGATCAGATGAAAGGATATTTAACTACAATTACCTTGGCGTTCTTTACGTTGAGTTTGACCTCTTGCTTCTTTGGAAAAAACAAAGGTAAGGGCGTGCCTGATGATGGGCAGTTGCATGGCGTTGCTCCTCTAGCAAAGCAAAGTATGTTAACACCTAGGACCATGGTATACGTTCCGCCTGGAACATTTCACATGGGACCAAGTGACGAAGACGTTAGTTTTAACTACAGCAATCGTAACAGAATGGTGTCTATTCCTGGTTTTTGGATGGATGCAACTGAAATTACAAACAACCACTATCGTCAGTTTGTAAACTGGGTACGTGATTCGTTAGCGTATAAAGTTAGTTCTGGAGTTGGTTTAAACAATCCTTCAGATACCACAGCAGTAAACTGGAAAAAAGCAGCTTTGTATAAGTATGACAGCAAGGAGTTGGCAAATCTAACTGGCCTAACCTACGAAAATCCGTTGACTAAAAAATTAGCAATTGATCCAGATAGTTTGATTTACAGGGTACGTTATTTTGATTTACCTGCTGCTGCTAAAATCAATAAGAACAATTCAACTCAAAAAGGTCGCGATCAGATTGTGAGTTATGCGGTTCCTGTTTATCCTGATACCTTAGTTTGGATCAGAGACTTCTCTTATTCTTATAATGAACCTTTAGCAAAACGATATTACGCTCACCCAGCCTACGGCAACTATCCTGTAGTAGGGGTTACTTGGAAACAAGCGGTTGCTTTTTGTCATTGGAGAACGCATATTCAAAATGCAGATTTTGCAAAAAAGAAAATTGCTGTTGATGGTGATTACAGACTACCTAACGAAGCAGAGTGGGAATACGCTGCAAGAGGTGGTAGAACCAGTACCATGTTTCCGTGGGGTTCTCCATATTTAAGAAATAAAAAAGGTTGTTTACTTGCAAACTTTAAACCTGGTAGAGGTAACTATCCTGAAGATGGTGGTTTTTACACGGTTAAAGCAACTGCTTACTGGCCAAACGACTTTGGATTGTATAATATGTCTGGAAACGTTGCAGAATGGACCGCCTCATATTTCTACGAAGGATCTTACAATTTTATGTCTGATTTAAGTCCGGATGTTAGAATTGAAGCCGACGAAAATGATCCTCCTCGTATGAAACGTAAAGTAGTAAGAGGCGGAAGCTGGAAAGACGTTGGTAACGCATTGCAGGTAAGTGCGCGTGCATACGAATACCAAGACACTGCAAAATCATACATTGGATTTAGAACCGTAATTGATTTAGCGCCAAAAACAAAAAGATAATTCTATTACAAAATATTAACTCAACTTTTTAATTCATAAAAATTCAAAACATGTCAGCTCAACAAGAAAAAATATTTGGCTTACCAGCTCAAACAACAATGAGACTTGTAAACGTTTTTGTATGTACCGGTGCATCTGTC
>JBIIZN010000132.1:0-3766 GCA_044346275.1 Sediminibacterium sp. | reverse complement strand
AACCAGGTATTTTTAAGATTTTTGAAACGAACTAACATGACCAGATCTAAATTACATACGATACTCACTTTTGTATTTATTGCTAGCCATTTTTATGTGGCGGCTCAAATTACTAAGCCAAAAGTGTCTTTACTAACCTTGGCTAAAACTGAGATGGGTCAATTACGATATGCTTATGCCATTCCATTTCTAAAAAAGTATATTAAAGAAAGCAAGGTTGATAGTGCAAGTTTATCCATGCTAGGTCAGTGTTATAAAATGCAAAACAGGTTTGATAGTGCTATTTATTTCTATCAAAAATTGGATTCATTAATCCCTGTTCGGTCAAATGATTTAGCAGAATTGTATGCTACTCTTGGTGATTATGATAAAGCTATTAAATCGTATCAAAATTTGATAGCATTACAATCTGATAAGTCAACTGCACTTTATAGCATGTATGAACGAAGGTTGCAAGGTTTTTTAACACGTGCTAAATTTGATAGAGACTCTTTGGATTACAAGGTTCGTTATTTACAAATCAATACCCCATATAATGAGTTTGGAGCTGCATTACTAGATAGTGGTTTTGTGTTTGAATCCAATAGATCAAAAAAAGTAACCCGAAATAATGAATTTGGTTGGGATGGTTTGCCATTTACAAAATTGTATTATCAACTTTCTACCAAAGATTTAGCAATCGATAGCATTATTTACGGTAATTGGAAAGAAAAGTCTGTTAATAAAGGTATTTCTGATAAAACGCCATCACTTGTAAATGACAATCGATCATTACAAAATCAATTTGATTTACAAAACATTACGGGTGCTCCAAAAGTGGAGTCTCCAATATTTGCACCTGGTTTTGGTGGTGAATATAATTTTGGCTCTATTTCATTTACAGCTGATGGAATGCAGGCCTTTTTTACCAAAAATCAAACCAATGCAAAAGGGATTAAACAATTGGAGATCTGGAGCACAAGGCGTGTTAATAATGGTTGGAATGCTCCTGTTAAATTGTATTTTAACAATCCCGCCCATTCATATTTCCATCCGGCCATTACACCAGGTGGTGAACGTTTATTTTTTGTAAGTGATCAGCCAGGCGGTATTGGAGGTACAGATATCTACTATGTGAATAGGAAAGAGGATGGTAGCTGGGATGCTACTGTAAATGCTGGAGCAGGTATCAACACAGCTGCAAATGAGCTATTCCCAACTTTTTATGAAAGTAATTTATACTTTAGTTCCAATGGACATGAAGGTTTAGGAGGATTGGATATTTATAAATTTAAATCTACAGGGGTTGAAAATTTAGGTAAACCAATCAATAGTGAAAAAGATGATTTAGTATTTAGCGCCCGGGACAACAAAGGTTTCTTTAGTTCAAATAGGTATGGTAGTGACGACATTTTTTCTTATGAATATAAGCTCGTTAAAATATCTATTAATGGCGAAGTGACTGTAGATGGTATAAAAAAACCGGGCATTAAAGTTACACTCTTGTCAAATGGAAATGATGGGTATAAGGCTGGAACCATTTTAGACAGTTTATATACCGATGCTAATGGAAATTATGATTTTAAAGTAAAGCCTAATCGTGAATATCAATTGTTAATTGAAGATGGAAATGGTAACAAGTTTCTTCAAGAAATTGGTGCAAACGGTTATGTTAATTTAAACAAGGATTTAGGTCAGTTTAATTTTGTAACGCCTAAAAAGGAGGAGCCTGTTATTGTTTCAACAAAAAGAACTTTTGCATCTGTTGTTGATTCTTTAATGTCTGTTACAAAAGATTATATTTTGGTGCATCATGAATTTGATAAAGTAAATATTGTAAAGCATGACAAAAAAATATACAATGAATTACAAGGCCGTTTAAAAGATTTACGCGGTGTAACCATTGTGGTTGTTTCTGCTACAGACTGTTTTGGTACTGATGCCTACAATGAAGTACTATCAAGTAGAAGAACAGAAAAAATTAAAAAAGATCTATCTAAGTACGGAGGAAATAACTTTGTATTAATGCCTGTTGGTGAAAAGCAATTGATAATGGGTTGTTCAGAATCTGATAAAGACAAAAACAAGCAATTAGAAAACAGGTATAGTTATGTATTTGTAATCAAGTAACATTAACCCTCTATCACTTTAAATCTGGTAAACATATCTTCTGAATACCATTTTTCTTGGTGCGTTTTTTTAATCACTTCTTTATGTAGTGGAAGTTTATAGGCAAAACTGCGCATTTGTTCTTTGGACTCCCAAATACTAAAGGTGGCTTGTTTTATAAATGGAACCTCACCAATACCCACCGATGTTATAAAGCCAGGAGCTGTGGCCATTTGACCCGCAATAGCATCAACGTGTGACCAAAATCTTTTAAGCCCCGATAGTTTTATAGTGGCCCTTGTAAGCACGGCTATTTTTCCTTCATAATCCGATTGTTTAGGCAGGTCACCAAAAACTTGTTTGCCATCCCACAGTCCATGACCTTCGATGGGTTCTAACTGATAAACAGTGTTGGTTGTTTTAAACATTTTCCACCACCAGGTAATAAATGATGGGGTAGTTGTTGGGTTATCATATACTTCTAGTACTGCCCATCTTTTCCAATCCGGATTTTTATCAAAAGTTCCATTTTTACCAGTGCCCATCAATTTCCAAAAACGTAGGCCTTTTGAAATCCATAAAGGAAATCTAAATAGTGCCATGGATAAAAAACCAGCCCAGCCAAACCAGTTCGGGTAAACAACAATCGAAAGTCTTACATACATATGTTAAACGGTTTGTGGGCAGTTTATTCAGCGAATCTTGTAAATTGCTGTTCAATTTATGAAAAGAATCCAAAGTATCTTATTTCTTATTTTTTTGGCCTTGGTTGTGCGTGGTAACACACAATCCAGCACCGATACCATTTGGTCTTATCAGTTATTAACAAAGATACAGGCCTTACAACAAACAAATACAGGTTTTCCTCCTGGTATTTTCCCTTCCACTAGGGTGTATGCCTACAATAAAAACAATAGTAAAAACGATCCCAATGTATTTTTTACGGGACTCATTGTTCATACACTCAAAAAGTACCAGAAGCTATGTACGCCTTATCAGCAAAGGATAATCAACCAAATTGTAAAGGATGGATTATCATCGGTTGGGTTGTTTAAAAATAAAAGTGGGAGAGACACCTATAATTTTTGGCGCACCGATACGCCTCAAATTTTCCCAAATGCTGGTTGGCTCAATAAATTTGATAAATCCCAGTCTTTACCGGACGATTTTGATGATACCGTTATTTTACTCTGGGCAGAGGAGGTTACCAAAGAGCGGGCAGCAGTGGTTCATGATACCATGCAGTTGTATGCCAACAGTAAAGTTAAAACCGTTAAAAATTCCCTTACTCCATTTAAAAATTTACCTGCATATTCTACTTGGTTTGGTAAAAAAATGCCCATCGATTTTGACATGGCGGTACTTTGTAACGTACTCAGTTTTGTTAATGCATTTGATTTAAAATGGACGGCTTCAGATTCGGCTTCTCTACAATTAATTACAACTGCTATTCATAAAAACTGGCATATAACGAAAGCCGATTTTATTGCACCACATTATGCAAAGCCGGCAGTTATTATGTACCATATTGCCCGTTTACTAACTGCAGGTAATCAACAAAATATTCAAACCTTAATAGCATTAAAACCTACCTTACTAAAACAAACAGATTCGTTACTTGCCATTAGCAAGGATCCACTCGAAGCCATTTTACTAAATACTGCTCGCGTTCATTTTG
>JBIIZN010000131.1:0-3778 GCA_044346275.1 Sediminibacterium sp. | reverse complement strand
TATTTAGACTCCCAAAAGATAGAGCCCTTATTAACAGAATGGGCTTTAACAATGATGGGGCTGATGCTATTGCTTCGCGCGTTGCAGTATGGCGTTCACAAAATCCAAATAGTAAACTTATTGTTGGCGGAAACATTGGTAAAAATAAAATCACCCCCAACGAAGACGCTTGGAAAGATTACCAGATTTGTTTTGAAAAATTATTTGATGTGGTGGATTATTTTGTGGTGAATGTAAGTTCACCCAATACACCTGGCCTGCGCGCACTACAAGACAAAGATGCACTACACGAGATTTTGTCAAATTTGCAAAAAATAAATGCGACAAAAACTTCTCCAAAACCTATCCTATTAAAAATTGCGCCCGATTTAACAGATGCTCAACTTGATGATATCATTGCACTCAGTACCGAGTTACAACTCGATGGACTTGTTGCTACCAACACCACCATTGATAGACGTGGGCTCTATACCAATGAAAAAACAATTGAAGCCATTGGTATGGGTGGCTTATCCGGAAAACCTGTAACCAATAGATCCACCGATGTAGTGCGTTATTTAGCAAAAGGATTGAATGGACAAATTCCTATCATCGCAAGCGGCGGTATATTTACAGCGGATGATGCAAATGATAAATTAAAGGCAGGCGCCACACTCATTCAAGTATGGACCGGTTTTGTATATGAAGGCCCTGGCATTGTAAAAAATATTTGTTCAAAATTATAAGTGATATAGAATGGAATTTTTATTTACCTCAGAGAGTTTGATTAGTTTTTTAGTCTTGGTTGTATTAGAGATAGTACTTGGGATTGATAATGTCATTTTTGTAAGCATTATTATGAACCGTTTACCTAAAGAAAAACAAAAAAGAGCGAGACTTATTTGGATGGCAATGGGTATTGCAACACGTTGTATGCTTTTGTTTGGACTCAGCTGGTTACTTGCACAAAAGGGCATTACTGTTCTTCGTTTATTTGGCAATGATTTAGATATTGCGAGTATTGTTATGCTTGCTGGCGGTTTATTTTTACTCTATAAAACAGTAAAAGAAATTCATCAGAAATTAGAAGGTGAAGCAGATGCCGCAGCCGGTGTTGCCTCAAAGCCACTTGGTTTTTCTACTGCCGTTTTTCAAATTATTTTAATTGATATGGTATTTAGTTTTGATAGCATCATTACAGCAGGCGGAACCGCAAAGCACATCGAAATTATGATTGCTGCAGTTATCATTGCTATGATTGTGATGTTTTTATTTAGTACCCATATTTCAAATTTTATTCACAAACATCCTACCTTAAAAATGTTGGCACTTTCATTTTTAGTAATGATTGGTCTTGTATTGATTGTAGAAGGTTGGGATCCAAAAAATGCACACGAAATGCATTTGAAAAACTACGTTTACTTTGCGATGGCATTTTCATTTAGCGTTGAAATGCTCAACATGCGCATGCGTAAAAAATATGTGAAGCCAGTTAGTTTGAGAGAGCCTCAAATAAAAAATGAAGATTAGGCTATTGCCAAAACGAACAATCATTCGTAAGTTTTCTGAAAAAGATACGTACAAAAAAAGGTCTCACTTTTGGTGAGACCTTAATATAAGCAAGCAATCGAAAAGAGACTTTTTTGAAAAAATGGGGCGTTTAAGCCTCATTTTGAATGTCAATACTACACAATTTTTAGAAATTAACAAGTTTTTTGATTTTTTTTAGCGAGCCCAGCCCGAGCAGCTTTACCCCTTTATGCGATGAAAAAGAGCCGCCTAAGCGCGGCCATGCTGGCCGCGCTTAGGCCTTCAAAATTTTCCAGTGCTTCAAAGTTTGCAAAAGCTCCATTTTGTTGTCGCCAACGCACAATGGCCTGCGCCACAACCGGCTGTAAACCAGCTTTTTGCACCAGCTGCAGTGCCGATGCCTGGTTTAAATTAGACTTTGGCACCCTGCCCTGATCCAGGCGCAAAAAGGGTGCAAGCGCCTGCAGTAGGCTGTCTTTGAAGCCATATACTTCCAAAAGGTCTTGTACCCGCACAAAACCACCTTGCTTTTCCCGAAATCCAACAATTCGAGCCGCTAAAACGGGGCCAATGCCCTTGAGCGCCTCAAATTCATGCACAGTAGCGGTATTAATATCTATAGGAGCGGCCGGTGCGTAGGCAGGCCTTAAGGCAGTAGCCCATGGCCTGGATGCGGTGTTTTGAATAGATACACTGACATAAGGTGCCAAACGGGTGGCTAATTCAGGCGGCATGCCCCATATTTTAGATAGGTCTTTGCCAGATTTGATGATACCTCCTTTTGCCCTGTAATGATCTAGGGTATTAGCCAGTTTTGCACTAAAGCCTAGTGACTGAAGCGTGGCCGCAGAAGCCGTATTGGGGTCGAAAACAAAGGGATCCTTACCTGAAAAACCCGCAACCTCTGCAAATTCATCTTGTATAAACATCGTGTCGATACCAAACTGCTCCAGTGCAAGCGGAATGAGTAGGTCTGGTTTTTGTTGCCATAAAAATTTTGGAAGCACCATCACCATACCAATCATGGCAAGCAAAACAATGGCAGCCCATCTTTCTGGTTTAGAAAAATAAAAATATGAATCTATCTTATTTGGGTGGGACGAAGGCACATAGCAAACTACAGGCTAATTTGAATCCCATCATAAGCCAACATAATATTTGCGGGAAGTTCATTAGAAACAGCTGTATGAGTACCCATCTGATGAGAAATATGTGTAAGGTAAACCTTCGGAATTTCAAGCGCAATGGCTAGTTCGATGGCTTCTGCTAATGTAAAATGAGACAAGTGCTTTTCTTTGCGGAGCGCATTAATTACAAGTACTTTGGATCCTTTAATTTTTTCCTGCTCCTCTGGTTCTATATAATTGGCATCAGTGATGTAGGTAAAATCACCCATTCTAAAACCCAGTACCGGCATTTTGTGGTGTGCCACATGAATGGGCTGCACAGCAATATCCCCCACCATAAATAAATCACGGTCAATACCAATGATATTTAAATCGGGCACACCCGGATAACGGGTTTCTGAAAAAGCATAATAAAAATCGCGCCTAATAGCCTCCTCGGTATTGGCACCTGCGTAAATATCAATGGGCTTTTTAGAAAAATGATTAAAAGCCCTAATATCATCGAGGCCAGCAATATGGTCTTTGTGAGGGTGGGTATAAACTATAGCGTCTAGGCGCTCGGTTTTTGAGCGGAGCATCTGGTACCTAAAATCAGGTGTGGTATCTATAACAAACCTCGTGTTTGCAGAAGAAACCAAAATACTAGAACGTAAGCGGTTGTCTTTGGGATCTTGAGAACGGCATACCTTGCAATGGCATCCAATCATGGGTACACCACTACTGGTTCCGGTGCCTAAAAAATTAATATTTAGTGCTGGGTGTTGCAAAATTTATGCAGCCACTTCGTCAATGGCTTGCTTTAGTACAGACTCGTATAATTTTTGAGATTCGAGCGTTAATTTATCGTACTCGATATTGAGTTGCGGAATTAATTCAAGTAATGTATTAATCCTTCCTTCTGTATTTAAAAACTTATTTAAGACTACAATTTTTTTGGCTTCTAATAAACACCAGCCACTCTGAAAAGTTCCACGCTCATACCTTACCACATATTCAGATTCTCCTAAAATATCTTCTAACTTATCTAAATTCGATTGTGTGTATTTCATAGTCAATTACAACAAAAATTGTTCTAACAAATGTAAGCGACTATCCTACCAAAACAAGATTTCGAAAAAAGTATTTATTCACATTAATTGCCC
>JBIIZN010000046.1:0-12483 GCA_044346275.1 Sediminibacterium sp. | reverse complement strand
TGTAAATTTCTGGTAATGTTTTGTCCGGAAAATGAACGTCAACTACCGCACCAATGATCTGTTTAATCTTACCGTTTGTAGCCATACAATGAAGTATATATAGGGTTTTAAAATTGCCGCAAAGGTAGGGATTAGGGGTTGAGAAAAAAAGGAAAAATTGACTAAAATTTGTAATTTGTCAAAAATTCAAGTGTATGTCCCCTTTTTTTGCTGAAGTACTAGGCACAGCCCTCATTTTAACCATTGGAACGGGCGTTGTTGCCAATGTGGCCTTACCCAAAACCAAAGGGAACCAAGAAGGCTATTTGGCCATTACATTTGGCTGGTTTACAGCTGTTTTTGTGGGTGTTTATGCTACCATAACCATTAGTGGGGCGCATTTAAACCCAGCCGTAACCATTGGACTAGCCGTTGCCGGAAAATTTAGTTGGGACCAAGTGCCCTCCTACCTACTTGCCCAATTGCTTGGCTGCATGCTCGGTGCTTTTTTAGCTTGGCTAGCACACCGCCAACATTTTGATGAAGCCACCGATGCGGCTACCAAACTGGGCGTTTTTTGCACTTCTCCAAGTATTAAAGATCCATTTCACAATATTTTATCGGAAACCATTGCCACTTTTATATTTATGCTAGGCGTTTTTTACATTGCCGCCCCTGCACAAACAAATGGTGCACTAGACGCACTTCCAGTGTCATTACTTGTGCTAGGTATTGGCCTTGGTATGGGTGGGCCCACTGGTTATGCCATTAACCCCGCCAGAGATTTAGGGCCGCGCATTATGCACGCACTACTTCCTATAAAAAATAAAGGAGGAAGCAATTGGGGTTATGCATGGGTGCCCATTGTTGGGCCTATTATTGGCGCAGTTGCCGCGGCCTATGTTTTTATGTGGCTCGGATAATTTTTTTCGCAACAGATCGCGTAACAGATAGCAACAGATCGTAACGTATCACAAACAGTATCAACTGATTTTATGAACAAATTTATTTTGGCCTTGGATCAAGGCACTACTTCTAGCAGGGCCATTATTTTTAATAAGGCAGGTGAAATTTTAGCCACCGCACAAAAAGAATTTACACAAATATTTCCGGAGGCCGGTCAGGTAGAACATGATGCCAATGAAATATGGAGTACACAAATTGGTGTTGCCTCAGAGGCTATCATGCAAGCTGGGCTTGACGCTTCGCAAATTGCAGCTATTGGCATTACCAACCAGCGTGAAACAACTGTGGTGTGGGATAAACAAACGGGGCAACCTATTTACAACGCTATTGTGTGGCAGGATAGACGCACGGCTAATTATTGTGACGAACTAAAAAAGCAAGGACACGCAAAAAATATTCAAGCAAAAACAGGCCTTGTTATTGATGCTTATTTTTCTGGCACCAAATTAAAATGGATACTAGATAATGTTAGTGGTGCGCGTGAAAAAGCAGCAGCAGGACAATTGTGTTTTGGTACTGTTGATAGTTGGTTGCTCTGGAAGTTAACGGGCGGTAAAGTACACGCCACCGACGTTTCAAATGCATCGCGTACTTTACTATATAACATTCACACCCTTAGTTGGGATGAAGAACTACTTACTCTTTTAGACATACCAAAAAACATATTACCAACAGTAAAAAGTAGTTCAGAAATTTACGGACATACCACTCATATGTTGGCATCACATAGCATACCAATTGCTGGCATTGCTGGTGATCAACAAGCTGCCTTATTTGGTCAACAATGTATACAGCCGGGCATGGTAAAAAACACCTACGGTACTGGCTGTTTTATGCTTATGAATACGGGCACCAAAGCAGTGACATCCCATCATCATTTACTGACTACCATTGCTTGGCAAATTAATGGCGAAACGCATTATGCGCTGGAAGGATCTGTATTTATTGCAGGTGCTGTAGTGCAGTGGTTACGTGATGGATTACAAATGATTAGAACCTCGGCAGAGGTTGAAACCCTTGCTGCCACGGTATCCGGCACCGATGGTGTATATGTAGTGCCTGCTTTTGCAGGCCTTGGTGCACCCTATTGGAACCAACATGCAAGAGGTACGATTGTAGGTCTTACGCGGGGCACCAATAGAGGACATATTGCGCGCGCAGCACTAGATAGCATTGCCTATCAAACTATGGATGTATTAGATGCGATGCAAAAAGATTCGGGCATTACCATTAAAGAATTACGTGTAGATGGTGGCGCCACTGCTAATAATATGCTCATGCAATTTCAATCCGATATTTTACATACCAAAGTAATTAGGCCTACCATTACCGAAACAACAGCACTGGGTGCCGCTTATTTAGCAGGGCTTGCAGTGGGTTATTGGAACTCAATAGATGATATTAGCGCACAGTGGCAAATACAAAAAGTATTTGAACCCGCATTATCAACTGCAGCTTCAAATGCGTTAAAAATGGGATGGAAAAAAGCTATTAACGGTGCGGTTGCGGCAAGTGAACAAACTATATAGTTACGCAATTATCTGCGTGCTCTAAGCCACTGGTCTGGATTTAATGGAACTCCGCGTTCGTTGTTGATGGTAAAAATAATACTGCCTTCACCATCGATACTTTTACCTGAGCGGCCAATCATTGAACCTGCTTTTACAACTTTACCTACACTTACAGTGGCACTAGAAAGTTGCTGGTACACCGTAAAATATTTACCGTGACGCACCATTACTACCTGATCGCCATTTACTTCACCAACATAAGATACTTCACCGTCGGCAATAGATTTTACCACCGAACCTTCTGGTAAGGCAATATGAATACCATCAGATTTTTGGGTAAGCTTAGTACCTGGCACGGTTGATACTCCAAATTCGATAAAAACATTACCACGGTCTACAGGCCAGGGTAAACGTCCTTTATTTTGCTCAAAATGCATCGAAGTTTCTCGGCCTTCTTCGGTAGATTCAAATGGAGAATAAGGTCGTGAACCTGCTTTGTTTAATACAATGGGCTCATTGTTTTTAGAACTATTAGCCGCTGTATTATTTTTTGCAGAATTATCATTTGTGTTATTTTTTGCAGCAGTTGCTGCCGCATTTTTTTTGGCATCATCGGCAGCTTTTTGCTTGGCAATTTTTTCTTTACGTGCTGCCTCTTCTATCTCCCTTTTAATGATAGCCATTACAGCCTGCTGCATACGAACACGCTGCTTTTCTTTGTCTTTAATTTGTTTAGCAATAGCAGACTCCTGACCCTTTAACTGTGCTACCACTTTATCCTGTGCCTTTTTATCTTCTTGCAAAACTTTAAGTTGCTCACTCTGCGCTGTAAGGGTTACCATGCGCTCTTTTTTATTGTTATTGAGCAGGTCTACTTTTTGCGTGAGCATAGCACGCGACTGCGCAATAGCAATAGCTTGTGTTTCTCTATTTTGACGGTAACTTTTTAAATAGGCCATACGTTTTATGGCGTCATTAAAATCACGGGCCGAAAATAAAAAGTTGAGGTATTCGTAACTGCCCCTGCTTTTATATGCAAAAACAATGCTTTTGGCGTATTTCTGTTTAAGGGTATCCAGCTCTTTTCGAAGGCGGTAGATATCAACCTCATTTGTAAATATCGTATTATCGAGTTCGTTAATTTGATTGTTGATGCCCTTCACCAATTCTTCACGCATGGCTACTTTGCGCTTAATAAGTGCTAGTTCATTTAAAGAGAGCTTCTTATTTTTTTGTGTTTCGGAGAGCTGTTTGTTTAAATCCGCCAATTCCTTTTTAAGCTCCTGCTCCTTTTTTTGCAGCTCTTCCCTAGACTGTTGTGCCATGGCACCAGACACAGTCATTAAAAAAAGCATTAAGAAAACAAAGCGTTGCAGGGTCATGAGCAAGGGTTTAAACGGTCCAATTACTTATTAACGGCAAAATGAGCCAGAAATTACTTTTTCTTATAATTTTTAGGGATTTCGAACGAATATTTTACAGGATCGTCGATTGAGTACTCCTTAAAGTCTAAAAAGATGTCCAGTTTAGACTTCTCAGACATAGAGATTTTTCGGTCGGCAGCAAACCAAGTTCCTCCCAGTGGCTGGAAATTACCATAAGTAATATCACATGTTCGGTTACGAAGTGTATTAACGTCGTTGAACTTAGAAAACAAAATACGCTGTGTACTATTGTCGATATTAATGAGGTTTTTGAATAAATCACCCACCATGGTTACCAGTAGTTGATTGTCGTTGGCTTTATAGGAAACTAGGTTGTTGCTAAAAAATATAGGGTTGCCAATTAGAAGGTCTTGTAACGACATAAAATCGAATGGGATTTCTGTTACCTCTTGCAAATACGCAATGGACCTTTTAGTAACCGACTTGTCTCCTACTTTTTGCACCAGCACCACGCTATCTCTTGTAACCTTTGCCTGGAGGCCTTCTGCAGCGATACCTAAAAAAGTACCTTTAACCCTGATTAAAATAACAGAATCTTTAACGATGCTTAAATACACGGTATAATTATCCTTTTTTTCGGCACCCTCATAGTCTACTTTTATTTTAGCATTAAAGGTTTTGAAATTAATTTTTTTCTGTACCACTTTGCCCATAATGTCTCTAACTATAGATGCAGAGTCAATCACAGGCATTTGGTTGACCACTACGGTTTGAGCTGTGTCTTTTTTTGTGAGTGCTTCTTGAATGCCTTCCACTTTTTTTACCGTACCGCATGCGGTAAGAAGTAAGATGGTAGCAATAATTCCAAGTAATTTTATTTTCATGTATTTGCGGTGTATGATTCGTTTATTTACCGGTACTGCCAAAGCCACCAGCACCTCTATTGGTAGATGTAAGTAATGTTGCTGGTTCCCAGCTAATTTGTGTAACGGGGGCAATGACCATTTGTGCAATTCGGTCGCCGGTTTTAATCACCTGTAATTCGTTTGATAAATTAATTAATATAACTCCAATTTCACCCCTATAATCGGCGTCGATGGTTCCGGGCGAATTTAAACAAGTAATGCCCTGCTTTAATGCTAGCCCACTGCGCGGACGTATTTGCGCCTCGAAGCCAGTAGGAAGTTCAATAAATAATCCAGTGGGAATAAGCTTACGCTCAAGCGGTTCCAATACTACGGATTCGTGGATATGCGCACACAAATCCATACCCGCAGATCCTTCGGTAGCATAGGCTGGCAGTGGGTTCCCCGACTCATTTACTATTTTAACAACCACCGATGAATTTGAACTGCTTTGAGGCATAAATTGGTATTGAGGCACAAAGGTACAGGAAGGCTTCAAAAAAAAGGGTTAAAATGGGATGTGTTGGCTATTTTTGACTATAATTGGCATGAATATGAAGTATTTTAAATATAAACACTTATTTACATTAATAGGCGGCATAATCATACTATTAAGTAGTTGCACCAAAGACCTTACCGATGTTACCATTGTTTATGAGAACAATTTTAACAATGGCGACCCTAAAGGAATTGTAACGGCGGGCTGGTTAAGCGATTTTGCTTTTGGCGTATTCCCTTTTAATAAAATAACCAACTACAAAAACCTAAAAATGCTGGGGGTATTTAACAATACCCGAATAGAGCTCGATGTAGATAAACTTCCAGAACATTCCGTTTTAAAAGTAGAATTTGATTTGTATTTGCATGACGCATGGAAAAACGATTTATGGATGTTAACCATAGATGGCAATAATCGTTTGTTAACTGGATTTTCAAATATTAGCAGTATTCAACAGGCCTACCCTAATTGGTTAAATTCGGGACCTACTTTTCCGGCCGGTAACCAAGCGCAAGAAATTTATTTACCCGGTGTTTGTAGTTTAAAAGATAATAAAACAGGAACCAGTAAATACAAGATTGTGCATAGTTTACTACATAGCACAAAAACTGTAAAAATTACAATGAGCGATGCTGGTGGTAATAAAAATGACACCTGTGCTAGAAGTTGGGCCATCGATAATTTAAAAGTCGTTGCCCTTAAAAACTAGTGGCGAATGAAAAAAAATATCGTTTACAACATATTACTTTCATTTACCAATATCTTATTTCCATTAATAAGCTTTCCATACGCAGCCAGGGTTTTAGGCCCTAAAGGTATTGGCGAAGTACAATTTGTAATGTCCTTTGCGCAGTACTTTTCCATATTTGCAGCCATTGGTATACCTATTTATGGCGTTCGCGAAATAGCGAAGGTTAGAGACAGCCCTGCTAAACTTTCAAGTACTTTTTTATCACTCAGTACGCTGTTTTTTATTGCAAGTGTGGCCGTATCCTGCATCTATTTTTTAATCGTTTGCTTGCATCCTTATTTTTCAAGTAACCAACACTATTATATCATTGCTGGAATTTTAGTTTTTTTAAGCTTTAGCTACACCGACTGGTATTATAGTGGTATTGAAGCTTTTCATAAAATCACCATCCGTTCCATTGTTGTTAAATCTATTTCACTTGCCCTACTCTATACTTTTGTAAAAACCAGCAACGATATTTATAACTACCTCTGGATTTCAATTTTTTCTATTCTGGGTAATCAGGTGTATAATTTTGTAGACATCTATTTTAATTTAGCAATAAAAAAGCCAGTACTAAATTTTGCTGAGCACATAAAACCAATGCTGCTGATATTTGGGGCTACCATCGCATCCAGCATTTACACCCTTTGGGATACCATTATTTTATACTTTTTAACCAGCCCCGAAGTTGTTGGTTATTATACCGTTTCCACCAAGCTTACCAAACTGATTATTCCGGTTATTACGGCCATTGGTGGCGCACTTATTCCTTCCATTACTTACTATTACAACAACCAACAAATAGATAAAGCAAAAGCATTTTTACGCAGTTCACTAGATATAACCATTTTTACTACCATACCTGTTATGGTGGGGTTAATGGCACTAGCCCCCGAACTTATTTTTACGTTTGCTGGCAATGCATTTGCGCCAAGTGTTTTGAGTATGCAAATTATGTCGGTACTGCCCTTTGTTATTGGGATCGGACACTTACTATCTTTTCAATGGCTTATACCTTTTGGTAAAAACAAAGCTGTATTTATAGCCATGCTTATAGGGTTAGCAGTTAGTATTGTATCTAACGTAGTACTTATCCCTATTTATTTAGACAAGGGTGCGGCTTTAAGCGCCGTTATTACCGAATGCATTGTTTGCGTAGCATACTATTACTACCTTAGATCAGAAACTAGCATTCCAATCAATAAGCGCCTTTTATTCCAAACCGTTTTTTCTAGTTTATTGTTTATTCCAATCATATTACTAGTACGCCTAAGCTCGGACAACAATATTGTTATTTGTATTTTATCTATTTTTACTTGTATTGTCACTTACGCAGTGCTTCAATTTTTTGTCTTTAAAAATTTTGAGGTTTTTAATTCACTCTTGTACAAACGCATAAACGAATAATGAGCCATCCAAGTAATACAATTGCATTTACAATTTGCTCGGCAAATTATTTAGCGCAAGCAGTTGCACTAGGCGATTCTTTACTGGTGCACAATCCAACTTATCAATTTATTATTGGGCTTGTAGATGAAATTGACGAGGCTCATCCAATTGAAAAATCGGTTAATTACAAGCTCATTCCAATCAAAGAAATTGGCATCCCTCATATTGATTCTTTTTGTGCGCAGTACAATATCACAGAACTCAATACAGCCGTGAAACCATTTTATTTTTCTTATTTATTTGAAAAAAATGAAGCTGTAGAAAGTATTGTGTATTTAGACCCTGACATTTTTGTATACCATTCTTTTGAACTACTCGAAAAGCATTTGGAATCCAATCAAATTGTTTTGACGCCGCATATTACAAAGCCCATAAGCGATAATAAATACCCTACCGAAACAGATTTCTTAAACGCCGGAATTTATAATTTAGGTTTTATTGCACTTACGCGCGGTCATGAATCTTTAGCACTCATAAATTGGTGGAAAGAAAGACTTGCCCATTTATGTAAGATAGATTTTGAAAAAGGTCTCTTTGTAGATCAGTTATGGCTCAATTTTGCTACACTATTTTACAAAGAGGTTTTTGTACTAGACAACCCTGGCTATAATATGGCCTACTGGAACTTACAAGAAAGGAGTTTATCAAAAAATGAAGCAGGTGCGTATATCGTTAATGGAGGGCATCCGCTTGTGTTTTATCATTTTAGCGGATACGATTTACATAAACAATACGCCATCTCTAAATATCAAAACAGGTTTAGCTTTTCGGATAGAAAAGACCTAACGCCCCTTTTTGACAAGTACCATCAAGATGTTCTGAGCCGTGGCTTTGATGCGTTTACAGCCATCCCTTGTAAGTATATATTAGATAGCCCAAACAAAAAGTCGAGCTTTGTTAAACAGCTGGTGCATCAATTAAAAAATTGGAAGCATTCTTTATTACAATCCAACAAGTAATCCTTGAAAACACTGATCATATCCATACAAAAAGGAGGACTTGGCGACCATTTGTTTTACAGTCATTTACCACGCATAGCCAAACAATACGGCGGCTACAATCAGGTATATATTTCTAATGATTCTATTTTTAGAAACCCTGATACCAAAAAATTAGTTTGGGAATTGAATCCTTACCTAGATGGATTTACAAACGAAGCTGGTTTTTTTTATTTTTCAGAAAATATACCTGAGGGACAAAATTTATTGGATCATTTAATGCTTTCGTATGGACTCGATGATCATAAAAGAAACCATGAGCCTGAAATTTATTACAAGCCTAAACTGGTAGAAGCATTTATTCATAAAACCATTTACGACCCTAACTATATCTCCTATACCGGGGATATCAAATATCCAAAAACCATACAAAACTGGTTTGCTAAAGCGGGCGTTGTACCGGATGCTCAAATGAAAGTACTGGGTGGTAGGGCTATAGAAATTGATTGTGGTAAGCGCACCTCTACACCAGACCTATTTACCTTTTGTGACCTACTTTATTCGGCAAAAGCCATTTACTGCTTAAGTACTGGAACGGGCACACTTGCCGCAGCTATTCAAAAACCAGTAACGGTACTTTATGGCGAGGGGTTACAAAAATCCTATAAACACTCCCAGTTACACCGTTATATTAACCTGGGAGCCGATTTTACAGCCGTAGACAACATCAAAAAATGGCTAACCAAACAATTGAGCCTTGTTATGCCTGTTGGCAAAAAATAACAGGCCGCTTGGGCGGATTTTTTTAAATTGCACCATATGTTTGTTTTGCCCATCATTTATTGCAGTGCCTTTTTTGCGGCAATTCATGCACTTTACAAAAAAAGAGAACAGGGCATCTTTTTATTTATCATTTTTGGGCTTCCTATTTACACCATATCACTATCGGTGTGTTACATGTATGGTCTTGAAAAGTTAATTCCATTTTTTCAAGTTTTTAAAGAAACCAGCATTGTACTTTTTTTAATCTACGCTATTAGTAAGTTAAAATCTGACAACAACTGGACGAGCATTGACAAATTAATGTTTTCGTTTTTATGCATCAATATCTTGTATGCACTCTTACCCATTGGCACCTATACTTTTTTTGAAAGACTCATCGCACTCAAAAGTTTAAGCTTTTTTCCGCTCGTTTATTTTACAGGCAGGCTCCTACAAAAAGACGCCATACACTTACAACAAATTTATACGCTCATAGGTATACTAACTGTAGCTGTAGGCTCAGTTTTACTTGTAGAAGTAATCACTTACACACATATCCAAACTATTAGTGGTTATGCTAGTTATAATGATCATTTTTTTGATCAAACCCCTTCTGGCTCTTATGGCCTAACCTGGACTTTTGAAATTGAAAATGGAATGAAACGCTTTGCTAGCCTGTTTTCTACTCCACTAGAACTTGCGGCAGCATCGCTTATTTCACTAGCAGCAGTGGCCGCTATGGTAACAACATCAGATAATAAAATAAGCCTCAATAAATTTACGACGATTGTACTTGGGGCGAGTTTGTTTTGTGTAAGCTTTGCGCTATCAAGGGCTTCATTTGCGAGCTATTGCATTATGCTTTACGTATACGCCATACTCACCAAAAAGAAATTATTATTACAACTCATTCATACAGCCGCACTAGCTGCGGGCGGTGTATTACTTCTCATTTCTTTTAACAACGATTTTGTAGATTTTATTATTAATTCCATCACTTTTACCAACGCATCAAGCGTGGGGCACTTAATTGAGTGGGCCAATGGACTTGAATCGATGATTAAAGAGCCATTTGGTATTGGACTGGGTAATGCAGGTAGGGTCTCAGGATTTTCTGGATATAATGTGGGGGGCGAAAATCAGTTTATTATTATTGGCGTACAAACAGGCATTGTAACGGCCGGCATATACATTGCCATGTACATTATGGTGATGCGTAAGGCATTAAAACTATTTAAAACCCAAACGGGTAAAATCAGAAGACTAGCTCTATTTATTTTTTTAGTAAAAGTTGGTATGCTTATCCCACTTTTTACTTCGGAGGCAGAGTCATACATTTACATCAGCTATATAACATGGATTTTAACGGGTTTACTTATGAGTATGAGTAGTCGTTTAGAACCGTCTTTCAAATAAGAAACTTAGAAATGAGCGTATTTAAATTATTTGTAAACCACCATAAAAAAGATTCTTTTGTTAATAGAATTAGACAAAAAAGGTTTGCAGCGCAACAACAACATATAGAGCGGTTACTAGAGCAAAAAGAGAGCATTAAAATTTTAGATATTGGTGGCGAAATAGATTTTTGGAAACATATGGGCTGGCAAAATGAACGCTGCACCATTTACCTATTAAATTTAGAAGACCGCATTGCAGCTAGCAGTGGTGATACCAAGGGTTTTGTATGGGTTAAGGGCAACGCACTAGATTTGCCTTACAAGGCCGGTGACTTTGACTTAATATTTTCCAACTCTGTAATTGAACATGTAGGTAGCTACCAAAACCAAGCGCTATTTGCTTCTGAAGTAAATAGGGTTTGTAGCAAATACATGATTCAAACACCAAGCTTGTGGTTTCCACTAGAGCCACATAGTTTGCTACCCCTTTTTCAGTTCATACCACACCCTATTAGGGCTATCCTAATTATGTTATTTAACATCAATTACTTTCCAAAACAAAAAACATACAAGGCTGCACTTGAAACGTCAAGGTCTACCCTCATGTTTTCTAAAAAACGTTTTCAGCAAATTTTTCCGGACGCTACCATAGAGGTAGAAACCTTATTTGGTATTCCAAAATCCTACACTGCTATTAAAATGTAATTACACAATGCAGGTAAAGAAACAAAAAATAGGTATTGATATCCGTGATTTAAAAATTGCAAAAACGGGTGCGCATACTTATTTGAGTGAACTGTGTAAGGCCATAAAAAATAATGATCAAGATTTACAATTTGAATACGTTTTTTTAGATACCCGCCTACCTGTATATACAGGTAGTAGTAAAATTGGAAAGCTATGGGAGCAGGTAAATTATATTTTCTGGAAACAGGTTACACTTCCCATAAAAGCTTGGCTAACCGGCTGTAGCCTTGTTTTTTGTAGCGATTATTTTGTTCCCTATATGCACCTGGGCTTTACTACGGTTCCGGTTTTTCATGATGCATTTATTTGGGAATACCCAAGCCATTACAACAAATATTGGCTTGGTTTATTTAAAACCTTTGGCGTATCCGCTGCTAAAAAAGCAAGTGCTGTGGTTACTGTTACTAGTTATGCCAAAGATCAAATTGCAAAATACTCTGGCATTGATGCAGCTAACATTGTTCCCATTCATATTGGGCCAAAATCGAGTATTGCGGAAAACGAATTTAGCGCTGTTGTGGACCATATCGTAGAACCTCTACTACAAAAAAAATACATCCTCCACGTTGGAACCATCGAAAAAAGAAAGAACTTAACTACATTATTAAAAGCTTTTGAACTGCTTTTACAAAATAACACTCAAGATATATACCTGATAATTGTAGGGCAAAAAAGTAATAAGCCAACGCTAAAAGACGATGCTGTTTTTGAAATGGTTGCTGCGTCAAGCCTATTAAAAGAGCATGTTATTTTTACGGGCTATTTAACCGACAGCCAAACAGCAAAGCTATATGAGCACGCGGCTCTTTATGTTTTCCCTTCTGTGAATGAGGGTTTTGGTATTCCTATTTTAGAAGCATTTGCACACAAAGTGCCGGTACTTATCTCTAATAATAGTTGCTTACCAGAAGTTGCCGGTAACGCCGCTATTGGTTTTGACCCTTATAACCCAGATGCATTAAGTACATTAATAGCACAAACACTAAACGATACAGCGCTCTTACAATCTTTACAACAAAGGGGTACGGAGCGGCTTGAGCATTTTTCGTGGAGGAAAACGCTTGATGAATTAGAGGCTGTATTTGAGCGCAGTATTCATTATTAAAGTTTGCCTATATTTACTGCAAATTTTTACGCATCCGTTTATTTGCACACATACAATCTAGATTTGAAGGGTCGTGGAAAAAGAGAGATCTTTTTATTACACTGCTG
>JBIIZN010000130.1:0-3793 GCA_044346275.1 Sediminibacterium sp. | reverse complement strand
ATAGTTTTATAAGCAGCATCTGTAAAACCACCAGCCTGTATTATTAAATCTTTTAGGGTAAGGCCTTGTACAAATTCAAAACTACCCGGCTTACGTATTTCACCCTGTACGTTTACGGTAAATAAATCCTTTAGTTCTTGTTTAGAAGTAATGAGTACTTCGTCTTCACGTTGTAATAAAATATTATGAGCAGCATCTCCATTTAAGGCTTTAGCTACATCAAAACTTAACAAAGAACGGGTAAGGTCTTCTTGCAAACGTATAATTTGTGCACGACCAGTGTAAGCGTCTTGAGTTAAACCATCTGCTTTGCGGATAAGATCGGCAACTTTTAAACTAGGTGTTAGTTCAAAAACATCGGGCCTGTATACTGCACCTGCAATTTTAACGCGGTTAGCATATCGGTTTAATAATTTACTCACCACAAAATCATCTCCTATTTGAGGTTGGTAACTATTGTATTGCGACTGCAGTAAATCTTTAATTTGCCTTTCTTTATTTGTTTGTGCAAATATTTTTACACTTGCCTGGTAGGCATCATCTGTAAAACCAGAAGCAAAAGCTAGTACGTTGGCAAAACTTTCGCCAGGTAATACTTCAAATATACCTGGGCGTTTTACAAGCCCTTTTAATGATACCCTTGTTTTATAGCTAGGAATTCTAATAACGTCGTTGTCTTTTAAACCAACATTATCCGATTGATCGCCATTTAAAAGCATGCGGTATAAATCTATTTTTTTAAATAGTTTGTTATCGCGTAAAAGTTCTATTTCTCTAAAGGTTCCTAGCGCAGTAGGGCCTCCACTTACATATAGTGCATTAAATACGGTAGCCAAACTTGAAAGTCTATAAGTAGCTGGCCTATTAGCCCCAATAATGGTTACTTTAATGGTGCGTATTTTACTAAGCGTTACAGCAATTTTACTTCCACCACTACGTAGGTAATTGTATACCGTTGCGCCCATGGTGTTTTTAATTTTTTGAGTAGCCGCTTCTATGGTTAATCCTGCAACTCTAATTAAACCCACGTTAGGGATACTTACATTACCTTCTGGACTCACAGTTAACTCGCCACTGTATTCTTGCACACCATACACGCTCACCGCAATTTGATCGTTTGGACCAAGTACATAGTTAAGCGGTGTTGCAAGTGACATGTTAGGTTCAAAACTTGGAGCAACACTTGTATATAGTTCCGATCCAAAAATTTGAGGATCAATAAGTGGCTTTGCCGAAGCCTCATTGTATTTTTCTGTGTCTGGCCTATCAGAAGCACTAGCATCTCTTGCACTAACCGCAACTGTTTTGTTAGCACCAGCAGCTGTGTTGATACCACCGTTTTTTACACGGTCTTTAAGTTTTGCAAATTCTGCGGCGCTCATACCCTTTGCAATAGCCATAGGCTCGGCCTGCTCGATGGTCATGCCTTGCGCGGTTAATTGCGCTTTAAGTTTTGCAATATCTGCATCAGATATTTGATCTACTCTAACACTTGCCAGGTTATTACCTTTTAAGATATCCTGGGCAGTAGCAGTTGAGGTAATGATCAAAAGCGTTAGAATTAATATTCCTGCTTTTTTTATGAGTTGTTGTAGTTGCATGAAAAAGATGTGTTTGAAAATATGGGGGATAAAATATTTTGTTTGTTGTATAGTTTTTGCGGGGTTACTGCGCCTGGTTACGAACTGCGCAGGGCTCCGCCAACCTTAGTCACAGAACATAGAAGCCAATTACTTTGGATCCGCTGTCTGGCCAAGTTTTTGTTAATCAAATAGTCCTAAAAATAAAATACCCATCACCGGTAGAAACATTAACTAGGGGGATAGGTTAAATTTTACACTCTTAACTATTTGATTTACAATTGGTTAATAAACACTGGGGGGGGTAATGCTTTTATATTAACTCAACTATTGCAAATATAAAGCTAAATCAGTGAAAGTCAATTAAAAAACGGTAAAAAACTTATTAAGATTAAATGGTATTTGTGTTTAAAATAAGGGGAGATTTTATTTAACAAGTGGTTTAGATGCGCGCCTGCGCTCATTCGCACCAAATTAAGCTGTATTTACCGTAGATCTTTTGGTTTTAGAATAATCGTATACAAAATAGGTGACCTTACAAGACCAGAAACAGTTTGTTTTGGAAATTAACCCAAATATACGTGCTTAAAGGTAGTAAAACTACTACCTTTAAGCACGGTAAAGCCTATTTCACATGAAATCATCAGAGCTTCACCGCAAGATCTTAAAAAACAAATGGAAGCTACTCAAGGCAGAAGGTAGTCATTACATCTATGAAAAAGATGAACGCAGGTACCCTGTTCCTTATCATGGTACTAAAGAAGTTGGAATGGGAATATTACACAAGATTGTTAAAGAGATGAAACTAAAATAGAGCGCTATGAAAAACATTAAAATAATTATTGAAAAAACAAAAGACATGTATACCGCTTATGCAGAAAATGCAGAAGGGATTTATGGTGGCGGCAATACTATTGAGGAAGCAAAAAATTCTATTTTAACATCAATAAAACTTTATGACAAATACAATAAAAAAGAAAAGCAAGAATATTCAATCACCTATAAACTAGATGCAGAAAGCTTTCTAAAATACTATAAAGGAATATTTACCAATGCAGCACTAGAAAGGCTAACAGGAATTAATCAAAAACAATTTCAGCATTATGCTACGGGACTTAAAAAACCACGTACCCTTCATGCAAAAAAAATTCAGTCAGCATTACACAAACTAGGACAAGAACTCATTTCAATTGAACTATAAAATTATTACAACCTCCCATCAATAAGTTTTTTAGGCAACACACCTTTTACATCGTAAATAAAAGCTCGTGCATTTTTATAGTACTCAAAATTGATGGACGAAAGTACTTATTGATGCGGAACCGCTAAAATAATGGCGTCATAATTATCTGCTAAATTTTCTATGGTTAATATTTCTACATCAAAAGAATTTTTAACCATCGTAGCATCCACCACTGGATCATACACACTTACTAGTAACCCAGCAGCAGTAAGGGTTGTATAAATATCAATTACTTTAGTATTGCGCGTATCGGGGCAGTTTTCTTTAAAAGCAAAGCCAGCAATTAAAACTGTTTTTTTTGCAATGTTTCCTTGGTGTTTTTTAGCGAGTGCTGCAATAATTTTTTCGGCAACAAACACACCCATTTTTTCATTAACCGCCCTACCAGATAAAATTACATGCGGCTGATACCCTACTGCTTTAGCTTTAAACGCAAGGTAATGCGGATCTACACTAATGCAGTGCCCTCCTACTAGCCCAGGTTTAAATGGCAAAAAATTCCATTTGGTACCTGCAGCGGCTAACACTTCTTGTGTATCAATATCTAGCTTATCAAAAAGTAAGGCTAGCTCATTCATAAATGAAATATTGACATCGCGCTGCGCATTTTCTATAGCCTTAGCAGCTTCTGCCACCTTAATACTTGACACTTCATACACACCCGCCTCAATAATAGAACGGTAAATAGTTGCCACCATTTGCGTAGCTTCTGGCGTACTGCCAGCAACCACTTTTACAATGCTACTTAACGACCTAGTGGCATCGCCCGGGTTTATTCGTTCCGGCGAATAGCCCACAAAAAAATCTTGATTAAAAACTAGGCCACTATGCTTTTCTAAAATACGCACACACACTTCGTTGGTACAGCCCGGATACACTGTAGACTCGTAAACAACAAGCCCACCAGGTTTTAAACAACTCGCTATAAGCTCACTTGAACTAATTAAATAACTGAGGTCTGGTAAATTGT
>JBIIZN010000045.1:0-12641 GCA_044346275.1 Sediminibacterium sp. | reverse complement strand
CCAAACACCACAGAGTGAATGGCGCCAATACGTGCACAGGCAAGCACCGCAATAGCAAGTTCTGGAATCATACCCATGTAAATACATACACGGTCTCCTCTTTGAACGCCATTGTTTTTAAGTACTTGTGCAAACTGACAAACTTTTTCAAGGAGTTTACTATAGGTGAGTACACGACCCGCTTCGTCGGGAGCATTGGGCTCCCAAATCATAGCTGGCAAATGTCCTTTGGTAGGAATATGTCTATCCAAACAGTTTTCGGTAATATTTAATTTACCGCCTTTAAACCACTCTACTTTTGGCTCTTTAAAATTCCATTCAAGTGTGGTATCCCATTTTCTACGCCATGTGAAATGATTGGCAACATCACTCCAAAATGCAGCGGGGTCCTCTATACTTTTTTTATAGGCTTCTTTATAGGCATCAAAGCTACTTAGCTGATAAGGATAGGTCATGTCTCGTCGTTTGAGGGTATAAATATACGGCACTAACTATTTTATCATTCATTTATTAGGCAAAGATTTAATGAACAGTTGTTTGTGTATGCGTCCAAAAAAATTGGTAAAATCCATTCAATAACGTAAGTTGTTGCAACAATTTGCGCCAACCATGAAAAAAGAAAATAAAATCTGGCAGGTTATTACGGCTTCTTCACTTGGTACTTTAATTGAGTGGTATGATTTTTACATTTTTGGAAGTCTAGCCACGGTAATTGCCAGTCAATTTTTTCCAAAAACAAATCCTACGGCTGCGTTACTTTCTACCCTTGCCACATTTGCAGCAGGTTTTATTGTGCGGCCTTTTGGTGCCCTTGTTTTTGGAAGACTTGGTGATTTAGTGGGCCGTAAGTATACTTTTTTATTAACCCTTGTTTTAATGGGCGGCTCTACATTTGCTATTGGGCTTGTTCCAAGTTATGAGTCTATTGGTTTTGCCGCGCCTATCATAGTTTTAACGCTTCGTTTGTTGCAAGGCCTCGCACTTGGTGGCGAATATGGCGGTGCTGCAACTTATGTGGCAGAACATGCACCTGTTGGTAGAAGGGGTTATTATACTTCCTGGATTCAAACAACGGCAACACTTGGTTTATTTGTTTCATTGAGTGTTATTTTATTTACCCGCCATAGTTTAGATATTGATCCTGCTGTTTCGATTGCAAAATTTAATGCTTGGGGTTGGCGTATTCCATTTTTATTTTCTATTGTGCTAGTGGGGGTTTCTATATATATCCGTTTAAAAATGCAGGAGTCACCGCTGTTTTCTAAATTAAAATCGGAGGGTGCTATTTCTCTAAATCCTTTAAAGGAAAGCTTTGGAAATAAAGAAAATTTAAAGATGGTTTTACTCGCACTTTTTGGTGCAACTATGGGGCAGGGTGTGGTATGGTATACGGGTCAGTTTTACGCGCAATCATTTATTGAAAATGTTTGTAAAATAGATTTTGATCAGTCGCGAACCATTTTAATTTGGGCTATTTTATTTGGCACGCCGCTATTTGTGGTGTTTGGTTCTTGGAGTGATAAAATTGGTAGAAAATGGATTATGCTAGCTGGTATGTTTCTTGCCGTTATTACCTATAAGCCACTGTTTAAAGGGCTTTTAGACCTTTCTGATACAGCCACAAAAACAGAAGTAGTAGCAGCGGCAAACACAAAAACAAATTCGGTAGCGGTTCCAAATACACAAGATTTTGTGAGGACCATAGCATCAAAAAAATCATTTACTGATGGTACAGAATTAACCACAATTACCACCGATACTTTGTATGCGAACCCGGCACAAACAACGATAAAGCCGGTTGTTAAAATAAGTAAAGTACTTGCGAGTGGCATTTATTGGAAAATGGTATTGATTGTATTTATTATGATTGTGTATGTGACGATGGTATACGGCCCTATAGCTGCATTTTTAGTAGAATTATTCCCTACAAAAATTAGGTATACATCTATGTCATTGCCCTATCATATTGGTAATGGTGTGTTTGGTGGCCTCACACCTTTTATTGCAACCTTATTAACTACCATGTACACGGCAGATGCGCTTGCAGGATTACAGTATCCCATTATTGTTGCCGCTGTTTCTGTGATTATTGGAACTTTGTATCTTGAATCAAAAATCAATACCAAACACGATTAAAATACTTGTCATGAATCAAATAAAAAAACTAGCTGGTATCATATGGTTACTTCTAGGTCCCGCAAGTATTTATTTTATTGTGCGCGCGGCTGTGCATGAAATTGCTACGAAGCCCGGCGTCGATACAGTCATACAGTGGGGTGTTTTTGTGGTGATATTTATTCCAATAGCCATTGGTATGAGTATTTTTGGATTTTATGCCATCAAAGGAGAATACAATCATTGATTTTATCGTTTGTTTATGAAATTGAAGCGGGAAGCTCTTCAAGTAATTGATATCTTTGTAATATGTCTATTGAGGTAAAAGAGGTAAGTAAAAACTATGGTACACAAAAAGCGGTTCAATCCATCAGCTTTTCTGTGTCTGCAGGCTCTGTGGTTGGTTTTTTAGGCCCCAATGGAGCTGGCAAAAGCACCACTTTAAAAATGATAGCAGGCTATTTAAAGCCAGATGCCGGTTTGATTGTGGTCCATGGTATCGATGTTGTCAAAGATCCAATTGCTGCAAAAAAACATATTGGCTATTTAGCAGAAGCCAATCCGCTTTACTTTGACATGTACGTTAAAGAGTATTTGTCATTTATCGGAAAAGCGCATAAGCTCACTGATGTATCAAATGCGGTAACAAATTGTATAGAACTTACGGGTTTAGGTAACGAATCGCATAAAAAAATTGGTCAGCTATCAAAAGGCTATAAACAGCGCGTAGGGCTAGCCGCAGCGCTTATTCATAACCCGCCCGTTTTATTATTAGACGAGCCTACATCTGGACTTGATCCCAACCAAATTATTGAAATCAGAAACGTAATTAAAGATCAGGGGCTGGTTAAAACAGTGCTCTTTTCTTCGCATATACTTCAAGAAGTAGAGGCCATTTGTGAGAGCGCCCTTATTTTATCGAAAGGTCAAATTGTAGCCAATGATTTATTGTCTAACCTCCTTCACAATAAGCGTCAGAGTCTCGAATCTGTATTTAGATCTCTAACAAGTGGCTTAGAAACGCCTATAATTACTTAAATTGCATCCTGAATACCAAACAAATCAACCATAAAATAAGCAATAGAATATGAGTTACATTATTGAAGTACATGCCCGCCAAATTTTAGATAGTCGTGGTAACCCTACCGTAGAAGTTGATGTATTAACAGATGATGGTGCTATGGGACGCGCAGCAGTGCCAAGTGGTGCAAGTACGGGTATTCATGAAGCCGTAGAACTTCGTGACAATGACAAGAAAAAATATGTAGGTAAGGGTGTTTTAAAAGCAGTTAAAAATGTAAATACGTTAATATCTGATGCCATTGTTGGTTTTGATATTACACAACAAGCGGCTATCGACGAAGCGCTTATTGCACTTGATGGCACACCTAATAAAAGTAAACTAGGTGCTAACGCTATGCTAGCTGTTAGTATGGCTGTTGCAAAAGCGGCTGCAGAAGAAGCGGCACTTCCACTTTTTAGATATATAGGCGGTACCAATGCAAAAACATTGCCGATTCCAATGATGAATATTTTAAACGGTGGTGCACACGCTGATAACAAAATTGATTTTCAAGAATTCATGATTATGCCTGTAGGTGCTTCATCTTTTAGCGAAGGCTTGAGATGGGGTGTTGAAATTTTTCACACTTTAAAATCTGTGTTAAAGAAAAAAGGATACAGCACCAACGTTGGTGACGAAGGTGGTTTTGCGCCAAACATTCAAAGCAATGAAGAAGCGATTGAAACCGTATTGTCTGCTATTAGTGCAGCAGGTTACAAAACAGGTTCTCAAATTGTGATTGCCATGGACGCTGCAAACAGTGAATTATGGGATGCTAAGAAAAAGAAATACGTTTTCCATAAGAGTGATGGTAAAGTAATGAGCAGCGATGAGCTTGTGAAGTACTGGGAAAAATGGGTAAAACAATATCCAATTGCTTCTATCGAAGATGGTATGGCAGAAGACGATTGGAATGGCTGGAAAGCCCTCACACAAGCGGTTGGCAGCAAATGTCAATTAGTGGGTGATGATTTATTTGTTACCAATGTAGACCGTTTACAAATGGGTATCGATAAAAAAATTGCAAATGGTTTACTTGTAAAAGTAAATCAGATTGGTACATTAACCGAAACCGTAAATGCGGTAACACTAGCGCAACACAATGGCTACAATACCGTAATGAGTCATAGAAGTGGTGAAACAGAAGATACAACCATTGCTGATTTAGCAGTAGCCTTAAACTGTGGTCAAATTAAAACAGGTTCTGCTTCAAGAACAGACCGTATTGCAAAATACAATCAGTTAATCCGTATCGAAGAAATGTTAGGATCAACTGCAATTTACCCTAAAGGAAAAATAAAGTTCGGTACTAAATAATTTTATAGTGAAAAAAGTAACATCCATACTTACCAATAAATACCTCCTCGCAGGTGTATTTTTTATTGTATGGATGTTGTTTTTTGACCAGCGTAATTATTTTCAGCAAAAAGAAACTATGGCTGAACTTGATAAGTTGGAAACCAAAAAAAAGTATTACCAAGAGCAAATTGAAAAAGCAAAAGCCGAGCTTACTGATTTGCAAAATGACCCTGCTGCCCTCGAAAAATTTGCCCGTGAGCGTTACCTGATGAAGCGTGACGGCGAAGACGTTTATATTATCGAAGATTCTTTGACTGCCACAAAATAAAGCAGGTTCTATCTCGTTTATAAGGGGTATGGAACCGTTTAAAGAGGAAGATTTATTGTTGTACCTGTATAGGGAGTGCCCCAAAGCCACTTCTGATGCCATACAAACAGCCTTAGAAGAAGGTTCTTATGAACTTGAAGAACAGTTAAAAACCCTCCGTCGTTCCATTGCGCAGCTGAACGCATTAGAACTCAAAAGACCCTCTCTTTTCTCGTTAAAAGCGGTTAAAAATTATTCTAAAAAAGGATTGGACTAGTATTTCCATGACTAAAAAAGAAAGATACGCCGGTGTCATTGCTTATTTTGAAGCGCAGGTCCCCATCGCGGAAACGGAGCTTTTCTACAACAATCCCTTTGAACTATTGGTTGCTGTTATTTTATCTGCACAGTGTACCGATAAGCGTGTGAATCTTACTACACCTTCTATTTTTGCAAAATTTCCAACGCCACAAAAAATGGCCAAGGCAAGTTTTGACGATATGTTTGCACTCATAAAAAGTATTTCATATCCAAGTAATAAGTCTAAGCATTTAATTGGCATGGCTAACTTACTACTCTCCAAATTTGGTGGCGAAGTTCCTATGACCGTCGATGAACTGGTGGAGCTTCCGGGTGTGGGTCGTAAAACGGCCAATGTGATTACCAGTGTGATTGATCAGCAGCCCAATATGGCCGTGGACACACATGTATTTAGGGTAAGTAAAAGATTAGGTCTGGTAGTTCAAAAAGCAAGTACGCCACTTGCCGTAGAAAAAGAATTGATTAAAAATATCCCATCGGAACTGGTGCACAAAGCGCACCACTGGCTCATATTACATGGTAGGTATACCTGTTTAGCACGGTCGCCAAAATGTGGCAGCTGTGGTTTGCAAGCATACTGCAGGTATTATAACACCAAGGTATTAAAAGTCAAATCCTAGCGAGAAGTAATAAATTGGCTTTCCTTTAAATATACCCTTCATAGGCCAGGCTGCATCTAGTTTCATAAAGTAGCCAAGCAATGTGCTTCTAACACCAAAACCATAGCCGCCTGCAAAAGGCCCTAGTCCGCCTGCATCTAATTTTACAACCACTGGTGAGTTGACATCGGTAATTACATCACCCGGACGTTTAATGCCATTGTACTTGCCATTCCATGCAGTACCTAAATCTATAAATTGTGTGATTTGAAAATTACGCAAAAAGGCATTGTTGATAGGTCTATTAAAAATGGTTGCAAAAAGTGGTAATCTAAATTCAGAATTAATTACAAACGCATTGTTACCATTCGCAATATTTTGCTGATAGCCTCTCATGTTTACGGCCAAAGATTGGAAGGCGTAGGTCTGATCCTGTGCAGGAAAATTTTGACCATTAAACTTAGGATTGATCCAACTATCAACACCACCTAGGTAGTAAATAATTTTTTGTCCACCCCACGAAAAGTCTGCGGCAGCTCTACCCGCCCAAATAAAATTTCTATAAATTTTGTAATAATAGCGTGCGTCAAAACCAAGGTTAAGCGTAGCCTTGCCATTGTTCAATTCTGTTTTTAGAGTAGGCATATTGATATCAAAAAACACCTTGTAACGAAGGCCGTTCCAAATATTTTGCGTTGGATTGATGGTATTATCATGTACGTACTCGATACGCGATACCATAAATCTACTAACTGTATCAGGGTACGCAAGTGCACCTGGATCTGGAAAGCCTATGCTATTGTCGTAAGATTTTAAAATACCCCTATCTACTCGAAGTCCAAAAGTAGCACGTAAACTTTTTACTTCATTAAAAGGGTATGCAATATTACCTTGGTATAAATTGGTAATCAGCATATTTGTATACGGAGAGCTAAAGTAGTTGGTTACATTGCTTCTATAATAAGTAAAACCCCAGTCTAGTCTTTTCTTAAAATTCTGGTAACTAAAAATAATATCCTTGTCTTTTAAGTCCGTTCCAAAACGAATACCCCCCATAAACTTATGATCCTCTAGTAAATCGCTGGTGCCAATTCTTAGATTAAAGTTGAAATTATTTCCGTTGTTTAATTGAATAGGGCCTGCACCACCTGCATAAGGCTGGTATCTGTTGAGTAATAAATTATTTGAAAAACCACTTAATATATAATCGCTACTAAATTTAAGTCGATAATCATAAAGCTTGGAGTCGCTTAAAATATTTTTTGCTTTCGCACTAAGAATTTCGGCTCTTTTTACTGAAAAGCTATCTATTGGCTCGTCAGAAAATTCTGATTGGAAAAGATTAGCCATCGCGGAAGTATCCTTTGTTTTTTTATATAAAATGGCCTTGCCTTCCTCTGCTCTTAAGTCGTCCATTACTTTTTTCATAAACGTAGTGGGCCTTAAATTCAGGTTTCTCTTTTTAAGAGCGATAGAATCTACGCGTAATTTGTATAAGAATTTGTAATCGCCCTCACGCCTTACCTCGCTCACCTGTCCTTTATCGCCAGCAATTCTAGTTTCCAATAATGAACTCTGGTAATTGGTTATTGGAAAAGTATAGGTAGAGTCTTTATATACTTGAAAAAAACTAATACTATCTGGTTTTTCTCTTTGCCATGCATTTAGAGTAGAGTCAATTTCTTTTGGTGATGCGTTGCGTAACATATCATCACCAATATGATAAAGTGTGTCTAGTCCATTTCTTTGTGTTGCAAAAAAACCAGCCCATCTATTACCTACACCATTTTCATCTGCAACAAACGTAAAGTGATTGGTGTTGTATCCCATAGGATAGCTGGCATTGCCGTATTTTAAATTGGTAAGCTGTGTAATTTGTTTGTTTTTGCTGCTATTTAAATAGTCAACCATAAATACATTAAAATGATACCTGCTTGGTATAGCGGTATCTGCACTAGGCGCGTATGGATTTGGCCTATTTGAAGAAAATAGAATGCCTGATTTATTAGGAAAAGAAACAAAGCTTGGATGTAAATCGTCATAAACATCGTCTGTAAACTGTGTTAATTGGTTTTCTTCAATTTTATAGGTATAGATGTCTGTGTGGCCTTTGTTAGCAGCACTCATAACTACATTGTTGCCATCCAACATAAATGAAGCATCTAAAATTTGATCGATGCCTTCAATTTTTTGCTTGAATCTTTTGATGCGTGTTACCACATCGTAGACAAACATTTTAATGGTATTCTCTTCCGAACAAATCACGAGTAATTTGGTGCCTTTGTTATCCCAAGCCATGATGGGATAATTAGGGTTGATATCCCCTTGGTTGGTTCTAACACCCGATTTTAAAAGAACGCGACCGTCATAAAAATTTTCCATGAGCTTAACACTGTAAATACCTCTGTTAAATTCTACAACTGCGTAATTGTTACTTTTTGGATTTGGATTTGCTTGAAACCTGAAATAATCTTTTTTAGAAACGTCTTCAGAAATATTGAGTTGACCTTTCGGTGCATTCTTTCTCTGACGAATATCTTTCGCATATTTATCTTGTTCATATTCCATGAATTCAGACAATACTTCTTTAAATTTCTTTTTACAAACCTTTAAAAAAGCATTATTTAAATTCTTATAGATTCTGGCTAAATAGAGTAGGTATGTAATGTTTTCTTTTCTATACTTTACGCCAATATAATTCCAAAAAGAATGACCTGCAAGGATTGGCTTGTCAAATGCAAACTGATAAAATGTATTATACCTGCCACTAAGCATAGCACTTTTAAGTGCGTCATCTTTTTCTACGCTCCAGTTTTCGGCCGCATACGCGACATAGCCGTCTACCATCCACTTTGGTAAATCAAGTAGTGCTTGATTACTTGCAAATTCTCCGATGTCTTCACCAAATAAAACATTGTCAGATAATACTTTTGCAATTCCTTCTTTAATTTGTTTTTTTAAATTGGTATGATTGCCATCAAAGTACACCACAATTTTATTGTTTACAAGTTTGGTTAAACCACCTGCACTTTGCCAATCAGAGCCAAGTCCAATATTGCTACTTTTATAATCTTCATAATTACTGTATACAATAATATTGGCCCTACGTTGTAACGAATATTCTACAAAATTTTCGATGCCACCAAGTTCTTGCTCTGCCACCTGTGCTACAAACTTACCAAGCTCTACACCGCCCTGTGAGGTATAGGTGTTAAAATTGGGTGATTGATGAAACTTCCATACCAGTTTTTTATGTTGAACTCTATTTTTACCAAACTCAACTGCATTCACCTGCGCTTGGCCAAAAACAGCTAAACTACTTATGATAAAAATTAGTCCTACTCTTTTCAATTTCATATCCGAACTTTAGTGTTTTAAAATTAGTCATTTACCTGGTAAAATTTTCATAAAACGCTTATGATCCACCTTAAAGCCTTCACTTTTAGCCCAATTTCAGAAAATACCTATGTTTTATACAACGATGCGGGTAAAGCCATCATTATTGACCCTGGTTGCTACTTTCCCGCTGAGGAGGAAACCCTCCAAAATTTTATAACAGAGAAAGGCTTAACACCCATTTTCCTGCTCAATACCCATTGCCACCTGGATCATGTTTTTGGCAATAAGTGGGTGTATGAAACCTATGGCTTAGAACTTCATTTGCACCCTAATGAAGCGCCTATGTTGGACCTGGCACCAATTTCTGGTGAGCGCTGGGGATTGCCATTTCAAAACTATACGGGCCCACTGCATTTTTTAAATGATGGAGACAAAGTTTTTTTAGATGATACCGAAATCCAAGTGATTCTAGCGCCTGGACATTCACCCGGAAGTATTTGCTTTTACATACCTAGCCAAGGTGATTTGATAGGTGGCGATGTTTTATTTAGAGGAAGTATTGGTAGAACCGATTTGCCTGGTGGCGATACTGAAACCTTGTTAACCAGTATCCGCGAAAAGCTTTGGGTACTTCCAGACGAAACCGTTGTTTACTCGGGTCATGGAATAAAAACTACCATTGGATACGAAAAAAGAAACAACCCATTTTTGTAAACCAAATGTTATCTATCGATGTAGGTTTTTAACAGCATAAGTCCCATGTTTTTATAGGGTGGTATGTAATCTTGAAAACTGATTTTTGATTCGCCTTTTAGTAGGTCATTCATTTGTTTCCAAATGTCCAGCCAGTTTAGGTCCTGACCTCTTTCAAGCTCTTCTGCTATTTTGCTTAAAAGTGCGGCATTGATGACGCCTTTGCCAATTTGTTTGCTTGCAATAATTTGGGTATTGGGAGCGCGACTTAAAACGGCCGATAATTTTTGGTATCCTCCACAACTCCCTAGTAGCACAAGTTTGGCACTGCTATCAATGTTTACAATGGTATGGTTTGCATAATAGCTATGACCTCTATGAATAATGATGCTAGGTGTTATATGCTCCGCTGTTAAGTATGCCGTTAAACTGTCTTGTGCTTTTACATCTAGTTCGCTTTTTTCATCGAGTGGTTTATTTGCATAAATGCTGACTCTGCCATTTGTGCTAATTATTTCTGTCCAGTATTTTTTTTGAATTGTTTTCCAACTTGGTTTGTTAAAGCTTTTTGTAAAGGCATTGAATATTTCTTTGCCGTCTGCATCTCCGTAAAAAAACTGTTTGATCACTACGTTTTTTTGACTGTTGCGAAGCGTATTAAAATTAAGTAGCACAGAAGAATTTTGTACTGCTCGTATGGCAGGACTTGTGTTTTTTTCTTCTAGTGCAGCCGTACAAAGAGCATCTAGTGTTTGGTATAGCCTGTTATCTTTATTTTTTCTTATTTCTGATAGTAATAAAAATTGAATGCTTGTATCTGATATACTAGAGAAAGCGTCTGCAACATCAACGGCGTCTTCAAGTGTGGGAGCGATGTCTAAATCACGAACAAAACGGCACATTAGATCATTGCTTTCCTTTTTAGGCATCAGTGATAAAAATGTTTGTAGTACATTATAGTTTGCGGTTACAGCAATAAATTTTTTAAAATAATCTTGATGTACCATAGCTAGTAAATCACTTGTATTTTTACTCCCTATTTTTTTGATAAGTAGTGGATAAACGCCTGATACAAAACTAGAAGTATAGAGCTCATTGGCCCCAAGTACTGTGATGTAATAGAGTTCCTGCGGTGTTAAATTCGCTAATTTTTTAAACCGAATTGCTGCTGATTGGGTTTGGTGTAAACCGTTGATATCATTGACATATAGCTCCATTACGAGGCTTTTTAGCTTTGTCAAAAGCGCCGTTTCAGTTACTAAAAACGTACCTTCTTTTTTTCTTTGTACCTGCTTTAAGCGGGTGTCTACAAGTAGTTTAAAATATTTTTGGGTTTGATCATCTGGTATCAGTGGTGTGATGGTATCGATACTTAATGTACCAGTATAGAGTTCGTCTAAAAATGGAAAATAGTAGCGCCCAGTTTTCATGTAAGCTAGTCTGCCAATCCATCTAACAAGTGGATGGTTAATGGATTGAATCTTTTTTCCAAGTGCACTTGGAGCTGCAGCGTAATTGTACACCATTTCTGCATTGTTAAATGCGGCAGCAATGAGTAAACTATCGGCATATCTATTGCTTGAAATTTCACTGCCTTGCTTATCTAATATTTGCAAGATTTGATCTGGAAAATTTTGGCATTTGTTTAAAATCAATTGATCTCTGGCAGCAGCATAGCCTATGTTGTCTGTAAAAGAACCTGTTGCGAGTAAAATATTTGCTACTGAATTATTTTCATTTGTTATTACCTGACTTATAGTAAGCCCTCTTGCGCTCAGTTGCATGGCGCTCGTATACGCACGAAGTGAGTTTGCCACTTCCGCTGTATTTATTTTATTTGTTTTGAGCCCAGTTAGTAAATCAAATAACAAATTGTTGATGCCCCGCAGCCACTTAAATTTCTCATTATCACTAAGTGCTGTATTTGTTTCGATCCACTTTCTGTTCTCAAAAATTTGAAACTGTATGCTTTGGATTGTAGACGTATCTTTTGCAATGGAGGGGCATTGAATTAAGGACTTTTCGCTAATCATGATATAATCATGACTTAGCTGTCTGATGGCTGGAATGGGCGGCATTTGGGCGTCCTTTTCATTGGACTGAGCCGATACGGTTAACCCGCATAAGGCTGCCCATAGCACCAGGGTAATTGGCAAGTAAACCGCTTTTAATATGTTGCCCTTGTTTTTCATTCGAAATCTTGTAAAAATACAACCTTATAAACCAGTTAGGAGCTAATTTTGTTATTGGACCCTTTAAAGGCTTAACAATTACATAATATTCCTAAAAGAGGACTTTACCAAACTTTAAAATTAAGTTTGTCTAAATTATTTAAGCATTATGGCTGCTGCTCCTATTAAAAAAATATTGATTGCCGATGACGAACCCGATATTTTAGAAATAGTAGGTTATAATTTACAAAAAGAAGGCTACGAAGTACACACTGCAAAAAATGGCGATGAGGCCGTAGAACTGGCCAAAAAAATCAAACCAGATCTACTGATACTTGATATTATGATGCCCAAAAAAACGGGCATCGAAGTTTGTGAAATATTACGCGCACAAACCGCTTTTAAAGAAACACTCATTATTTTTTTAACAGCCATGAGTGACGAAGCATCACAAATAACGGGGCTCGAAATTGGTGCAGATGATTATGTGAATAAGCCCATTTCTCCAAAAGTATTGGTAAGTCGTGTCAATGCTTTGTTTAGAAGAGTATCAACCAAAGAAGCTTCTTCTGTGATGCAGTTTGGTACGATGCGCATTGACACGATTAAATTTATGGTGACTATTGGCGGGGACGAAAAAGTACTCGCTAAAAAAGAATTTGAACTACTACATTTACTGGCTTCTAGACCAGGACGCGTTTTTTTACGCAATGAAATACTCTCGCAAATTTGGG
>JBIIZN010000044.1:0-12848 GCA_044346275.1 Sediminibacterium sp. | reverse complement strand
AAGCGCCACATATTTACCATTTGCAAAAGAATGTGTTTTTGTAAGTGTTACGCCTGGATATTTTACAGCAAATGTTGCTTTTGAAAAATTAGGATCATCGCTTCTTAAAAGCACCTGCACTTTATTTAGTTTCATGCCAACAAACCAGTTGGTAGGATACATGGTTACAGCTTGCGCAAATGCAAAACTTACACTGCAAACAAGGAATACAAAAGAGATAATTTTTTTCATATTTATAGTTTTCAAAATTCAATTAAATTATTTACTGGCCAGTTTTGATGCACCCGGATCATAGACAAATAAAACACTCACCGATGCACATAGCATTAAAAACCCTGCAAGCACGATTGCATAAATGGGTTGACCACCATAAATATGCTTCACAATCCAACCACCACAAATACCATTAACAATTTGAGGGAGTGTAATAAAGAAATTAAAAATACCCATGTAAATACCAAGTTTTCCGGCCGGAATAGAACCCGATAAAATCACATACGGCATGGCTAAAATACTAGCCCATGCAAGACCTACGCCAATCATCGAATAGGTGAGCATGGCAGGATCTGTAATAAAATAAATAGAGACGAGCCCAATACCGCCTGCAAACAATGAAAATGCATGCGTGCCTTTACGTCCTAAAAATTTAGCAACCACCGGCAAAAATAATGCGTAGATAGCAGCCACTAAATTATAGGTACCAAATGCAGATCCTACTTTATTACCAGCCTCGTTATAGGCCACAGACAACACGTCGTCTCCAGATAATTTGTACACGTGTGTTGCTACTGCATCGGTTGTAAATACCCACATACTAAAAAGAGCAAACCACGAAAAAAATTGAACCAGTCCTAACTGCTTCATCGTGCGTGGCATTTTTTTGAAATCCACAAAAATTTCAGACAAGCCCGCTTTTTTTGTTGCTTCTGATTGGGCACCATGATAAGATTCATACTCTGCTGGTGCATATTCTTTAGAAAAAAATACCGTTACTAAAATAGCTATTATAAATACAGCAGCACCTATATAAAATGCATACTTGATATTGTCTGCAACACCCAATGAACCTGCTTCTTGTGAGAATCCCAGTTTAGCCAACCATCCCGGGAGTTCAGATCCCGCAACGGCGCCTACACCAATTAAAAATGTTTGAACCGCAAACCCACTTGTGCTTTGAGAGTCAGGTAAATTATCGGCAACAAGCGCTCTAAACGGTTCCATGGCTACATTAAAAGATGCGTCCATAATCATCACAATACCTGCGCCAATCCAAAGTGCTGGAACGACAGATGCAACAGCACCCGCGTTGGGTAAAAATAAAAGTGCAATAGAAGAAAGTAGGGCACCTACTAAAAAATAGGGTTTTCTTCTTCCAATTCGGTTCCAAGTTCTATCACTATAATGACCAATAATTGGCTGAACGAGCATACCCATCAGTGGAGCAACAATCCAAAACGCAGGAAGTTGATGTACGTCGGCGCCAAATGAGCGAAGTATTCGGCTGGCATTACCATTTTGAAGTGCAAAACCAAATTGAATACCCAAAAAACCAAAACTCATGAAAAAGATTTGGGCTAAGCTTAACCTTGGTTTGGGTTTCACGCCCGCTAAGGGCGCTGTGCTAGCGGATGAATTTGACATAGCAATCGAATTTAGCAATGTGTAAAAAATACATATCCACTAAAATAGGTAAAAAACCTATCCAAACACCTACTCAATTACAAAACCGTCGGTTAAAATGGCCATTTTTTTAACCACCACAATGCCGTCTTTTACAGCGTAGAGTGGATGATCGGTGTTGGCGAGGTGCTTTCCTCCTTTTATAATAACATCGTTACCGATACGGCAATTTTTGTCAATAATGGCAGATTCTATAACACAGCGCTCACCAATACCAATAAGCGGCTTTCCGGCAGCTGTATTTTCATGAATTTGTTCGAGGGTTTCATAATAATCGTTACCCATGATATACGCATTACTAATGGTAGTGCCGCTTCCAATTCTGGCGCGAATACCCACTACCGATTGTTCGATGGCGTCTGCTAAAATAATCGACCCTTCTGCAATGATACTTTTGTTAAGCCTAGTTCCGCTAATTTTTGCAGGTGGTAACATGCGGGCCCTGCTGTACACTGTTTTAGTATTATCAAATAAGTTAAACTGCGGTACATCATCGGTTAGGCCTATATTGGCTTCAAAAAATGAATAAATATTTCCAATGTCGGTCCAATAGCCATCGTATTGGAAACTCACGACCTTATAGGAACCAATTGCCTGCGGCATAATTTCTTTGCCAAAATCAGTGGCGTTTGGATGCACCTCGTTGAGTAAATGATAAAGCGCTTTTTTACTAAAAATATAAATACCCATTGACGCTAAATAATTTTTACCTGCTGCTTGCATAGCTGCGCCTGTATCACTTGTCCAATCAGGCAGCACATCTGGTGACGGCTTTTCGATAAAAGAAGTAATTAAATTTTCGTTGTTGGTTTTTAAAATGCCAAACTCAGGCGCGTCCCTACTATCTACTGGAATAGTAGCAATAGAAATATCAGCACCTTCAGCAATATGCGCTTGCCACATTTCGCTAAAGTCCATTTGATAAAGTTGATCACCACTTAAAATTAAAATGTAATCGAAATCTAAATTTGAAATATGACGAAGTGATTGACGCACGGCATCGGCGGTACCCTGAAACCATCCTGGATTATCGGGGGTTTGCTCGGCCGCTAAAATATCTACAAAACCACTACTAAAAGCACTAAAGTGATAGGTGTTTTTAATGTGTTTATTAAGTGATGCCGAATTAAACTGCGTTAACACAAACATACGGTTGATATGACTATTAATACAATTACTAATAGGGATGTCTACAAGCCGATACTTCCCTGCAATAGGCACAGCAGGCTTAGACCTACTAACTGTTAATGGAAATAATCTAGAGCCAGCGCCACCGCCTAAAATGACAGCCAACACTGATTTTGAAATCGTACTCATACTTTTATTTTTTTTATCTATGTTATATTGAATCGTAAACTCGGGTATAGGACTGAATCGTTTGCTCCCAACTATGATTAATTTGCATCATCCGTTCACGCATCCATAACAAATGTTTTTTATTGTCAAAAACTTCAATGGCACGGCCAATAGAATCTACAATATCTGTTTCATTTGCATGCGTAAACCTGATACCATAACCACCTTCATCTCCCATATCTACAACAGTATCTTGAAGTCCCCCGGTGCTGCGCACCATGGGCACCGTCCCATAACGCATAGCATAAAGCTGATTTAAACCACAAGGTTCTACCCTTGATGGCATGAGTAAATAATCGGCTGCTGCATAGAGCCCATGACTCAACGATTCATTGTATCCTAAAATAACTTTTACAATATGATCATTGGCATAGGCCAAATTTGTTAGGGCTGTTTCTACAGCAGATTCGCCACTTCCCAAAACCATATAAGAAGCTTTAGCACCATAGGTTTGAATAGCTTTATGCAGCGCTCCTGGTAATACATCGGCAGCTTTTTCACCAACTAACCTCCCAATAAAAACAAAAAGCGGCATAGTAGCATCTAACCCAAACTGATCACAAATATTTTGCTTGTTTTTTTGCTTTCCAGCTGTCACTGTTTTTACAGAAAAGTGTTCGGTTAAATAATTGTCTGTTGCTGGATTCCAAACATCATGATCTATTCCATTTAAAATACCAACACATTTATTTTTTTCTGCGTCAATTAATGTTTCGAGACCATTGGCATGATGCATGAGCTCATGCATATAACTTGGACTTACCGTTGTAACTTTTGATGCGCATTTAATGGCAGCGGCGAGTGGATTGATACTCCCGCCCCAATCGAGTAATCCTCTTTTAGACAAATCCCACCTGGGAATTAACATTGACTGTGCCCAGGGTATCCAACCTTGATACTGTGCATTGTGTATTGTTAATACAGTTGGAACATCTTTTAAATTTTGATAATCATAACAGTGCTGCATCATAAAAGGAATAAGACCTGCATGATAATCGTGACAATGCACCACAGATGGACGGTGGCCCCAATGTGACATCCAGTGCACCACCGCAATTTGAAAAGCAGTGAAACGCTCGGCATCATCGGGGTATCCATAAATTTTTTGACGGTCTAATAAGCCATTTATATCTACAAGATATAGATCAAAACTTAGTTTATTATTTGCTTCTTTAATGATAGTATACTCAAATTCCCAATCGCCCATAAATGCTTTGGCCTTAAAATCTACGACCCAATCAGAATCATATAAAAAAGATGTACGGTACATAGGCAGTACCACTTTTGCGGTAATTCCTACTTTATTCTGGTATTTTGGTAGTGCCCCTACTACATCACCAAGGCCACCAGCTTTAGCTACGGGATAACATTCGGCACTGATATGAACAATCAACATTGTATTTGTGAATTTTTCTTCAATTTACATTATTGTTTCTGTAGTACCAACGGCATTTTTAGTTACTAAAAAGCACATTCTTATCCATTTTTTAAGTATTTTACGGCACCTAATTTTTTGATGACATAACGATTAAACTACCGATTATTATGAGCCAAACCAAAAAACCTACCAATACAGGTGCTTTAAGTACACTTATTGTAGTTTTCTTTTTCTGGGGATTCATTGCCTCAAGCAATAGTGTTTTCATCCCTTTTTGCAAACACAAATTTGCATTAGACCAATTTCAAAGCCAGCTTGTGGATTTTGCCTTCTATCTGGCATATTATATTGGGGCTTTAGGGTTATTTGCCTATGGTGCTTTTGGCGGAAAAGACTTGATTGGTAAATGGGGCTATAAAAAAAGTATTGTTTATGGATTGTTGTTTTCAGCCATTGGTGCTGCCGCAATGATCATTGCTGTAAATGCTAACACATTTACAGGTATGCTAGTTGGGTTATTTATTGTTGCATTAGGTTTTTCATTACAACAAACTGCAGCACAACCTTTTGCCATTGCACTAGGCGATGAAAGTACGGGCGCAAGCCGTGTCAACCTTGCAGGTGGTATTAACTCATTTGGAACCACCATTGGACCAATTGTAGTTGCATTTGCATTATTTGGAAGTACCGCAGCAATAACTGATAAAGACATTGTCTCATTACCTTTAAGCAAAGTAGTTTTATTATACACTGCTGTTGGTATATTGTTTATTGTAGCTGCAGCCTTATTTAGATTTTCCAAAAAAGTGCCGGCTGGAATTAGTGAAGAAAAAATTGAACCTGCAAACAAAGCATTAAAATTATTACTAGTTATTACCGGTCTATTGATTATTACATTTACCCCTGTTTTTAAAAGCTATACATCAAAGGAAGCGATTACGATTTTCAATAACCAAAAGAAAATTGACATACAAAATAGAATAATAGATAGTATTGGTAAAAAAACTACAATACTAGCTGGTGTTAAAAATGATCTAATTGGAAAAGCTATTGATTCAATACAAAAATTCAAAGTAGCTATCCCTAAAAAAGATAGTCTTTCAATGGCACAAGTATTTGCAGCGAAATTAAATATTAAACTATCTCAGGATGAAAACGAAAAGCTTAACCACCCATTAGAAACTGATAGGATGAAATGGCTATTGCTCGCATTAGGTGTTGTTGTGATAGGATTATTATATGCAAACTTTACCGCACAGAAAAACGAAAATGGCTGGGGTGCTATGAAATATCCTCAATTGGTTTTAGGGATGTTAGCAATTTTCGTTTATGTTGGAGTTGAGGTAGCAATAGGATCTAACCTAGGAGAATTATTAAGTCAAGCTGATTTTGGAAGTATCACATCCTCAGAAATTGCACCATACGTTTCTATGTATTGGGGCAGTATGATGATTGGACGTTGGGCAGGCGCCATCAGTGCTTTTGATTTTAAAAAGAATACACAAAAATATTTAACTTTCATTATACCCATTATTGCTTTTGGCATAGTGATTGGATTGAATAGTGTTGCACAATACGATATGAGTCCTTTATACTGGTACATCATCTGTGTATTTATCCAAATCATTGCATTTTATTTGAGTCAAAATAAACCTGCTAAAACTTTGTTGATTTTTAGTTTAGTGGGTGTAATTGCTATGGTATTGGGTATTTTCACTAAAGGCACTGTTGCGACCTATGCATTTTTAACAGGAGGTTTGGCTTGTTCTATTATGTGGCCATCTATCTTTTCTTTATCAGTAGCAGGCTTAGGAAAGTACACCTCACAAGGTTCTGCTTTTTTAATTATGATGATTTTAGGTGGTGGTATCATCCCTCCAATTCAAGGAAAAATAGCTGACTATTTACAATCATCCCATCCAGAAAAGCTAGGCTATGGCATTCATAACTCTTTTTGGGTTCCTGCTCTCTGCTTTGCTTACTTAGTCTTTTTTGCAATTGCAGTGAAAGGAATTTTAAAAAAGCAAGGTATCAATTACGAAGAGGCTGAGACAAGTGGAGGTCATTAATTTAAATGAAACTATTTATGGAAGCATTAGCAATTGGAATTGACATTGGTGGAACGGGTACCAAATTTGGTATTGTGGACCGCGTAGGTAATGTTTTATTTTCTAGTGAAATATCAACACGCAAGCACAGTGATGTCAATGACTTTATTGATGAACTTTACACAGAGCTCAGTAAACTCATAGATAATGTAGGCGGCATTGGCCGCATCAAAGGAATTGGCGTAGGTGCACCCAATGGAAACTATTACACAGGAACCATTGAGTACGCCCCCAACCTTCCTTGGAAGGGCATCATTCCACTAGCGCGCATGATGGAAGATAAATTTAAAATACCGGTCGTGTTAACCAACGATGCCAACGCTGCTGCTATTGGTGAAATGATGTATGGTGCTGCACAGGGTATGAAAGATTTTATTATGATTACCCTTGGTACCGGTGTGGGAAGTGGAATTGTTGCCAATGGTAAACTCGTTTATGGTCACGACGGCTTTGCCGGCGAGCTTGGACACACTACAATTATTCCAAACGGCAGATTACACGAAGGCACTGGAAAAAGAGGTTCCCTAGAATCCTATGCATCAGCTACGGGTGTGCGCTTAACCACACTTGAAATTTTAGAAAAAAGTACCGAACCTAGTTCATTAAGATCCGTTCCATCCGATCAAATTGATTCAAAAAAAGTATACGAAGCGGCAATAGCTGGTGATGCAGTAGCAAAAGAAATTTTTGAATCTACCGGAACAATTTTAGGCGCTGCACTTGCTAACTTTGTGATGTTTTCTAGTCCAGAAGCTATTATCTTATTTGGCGGCCTAACAAAAGCGGGCGATTTAATTTTAAAGCCTACCAGAGAAAGTATGGAAGCGAACCTCATTCAAATTTTCCAAAACAAAGTGAAAATTTTAGTGAGTCATTTAAAAGAATCAGACGCTGCCATACTTGGCGCATCGGCGCTTGCTTGGGATCTTAAATAAGTATCTCACATTTTGTTTAGCGAATCATAAATACGGCTGGTACTGGTCTTTGCCCTTCTTTATCGGAAGGCTTAATGGTTTCTTTACCATTAATAAGTAAACAACTACTACCACCACCATCTAAATTGAGCGCTTCTACGCAACCAATTTGTTGCATGATTGTAGCCATTTCTGGTAATGTTAATCCGTCTGCTCTTCCTTTAAACCTTCCCTCACAAACAAAAAGTATGAGCTCTCCTTTAGCCGTGTAACCCACAGCTGTTCGGGGATGTTTATCTGAAATGGCTTTACCAGCAAATTTTAATTCTTCATTGTTGGTGATTTTAACCGCGCCATCCTGCAACAATACAGGACCACCTCCAATTGCTGTATTTACTTTCCATTTTTTAAAGTTTCCTTTAGAAAGCATAACACTTGCAGGCACATCTGCAACAGAGTCTTTAAACATCGGTATCACCGTTTGAGATGCATACACATTGGCATCTGCTGTATCGGTGTATACCCAAGCCACATCAGGTTTATTGGATTTTGAAATGCCTAATGCAGCACCAAATACATGCCTGTACGTGAGTGTATCTTTTCCTTTACCAGGTAGTGAATGTAAGTGATAGGATTTGATTTCGCCGTTGTCTACCACTAAATTTAAATTTGAGTTGTGCGCAAATTCAAAAAAGGTTGCATTCATTACAACGAGGGGCTTATTTGAAATAGAGTCGTAAAATTTTTGAGGCGCATATCGTTTACCATTTCCTACTGCTGTAGATAAGGTGTGTGATTTATCTTTTAAATCGAAGCTAACATAATAAGCAATATTGAGTTTACCATCAATAGCATCAGTGGTTTTGTAAACATGCATAGATGCTGGCAAAGGGCCAAAATCGGCGTCCACATTTATCCAATTAACTTGCGCGGTAATACAAGTCGAAAATAAAATGAATGCAAAACCAACTATTATATTTTTCATGCGCTTTTTTCTGATAGCCATTTGTTTTTACCCCATCCTTTAATCACATGCTTTTCACTGTGATAAGATGAGCGTACGAGTGGACCACTTTCTACATAATCAAAACCAATTTCGTATCCAATTTCTCTTAACTCTGCAAATTCATCGGGGTGCACAAAACGCTTCACCGCTAAATGTTTTTTAGTGGGTTGTAAATATTGACCCAGCGTTAAAACATCACAACCTACGTTTACAAGGTCTTTCATAGATTGTACCACTTCTTCTTTGGTTTCACCAAGGCCCAGCATCATACCTGTTTTGGTACGCATACCGCCTTTTTTTAAGGTTTCTAAAACTCCCAAAGAGCGTTGGTATTTTGCTTGCACGCGCACTTGGCGTGTGAGCCTTTCTACAGTTTCCATATTGTGGCTTACTACTTCTGGTGCCGCATCAATAAGGCGTTGTATTTGATCTGGAATTCCTTTAAAATCTGGTATGAGTGTTTCGAGTGTTGTAGTTGGTGTTAACGCTTTAACGGCTTTAATGGTATTATACCAAATACCAGAACCACCATCTTTTAATTCATCTCTATCTACACTGGTAATAACTGCATGCTTCACCTTCATGAGATGAATGGCTTCTGCTACGCGCTGAGGTTCATCAAAATCTACGGGTGCTGGACGCCCGGTGGCTACTGCGCAAAATCCGCAACTACGGGTACAAACATTACCGAGTATCATAAAAGTAGCAGTGCCTTCACCCCAGCACTCCCCCATGTTAGGACAGTTACCACTCTCACAAATGGTATGGAGTTTATGGGTGTCTACAAGCCCTCTAACGTGCTTATAACTTTCACCAATGGGTAGTTTTACACGCAACCAATTGGGCTTTTGTATTTTGGATGTGGTAGGATCTATTTTTGGAACAACGGGTAATTCTTGCATGAAATAGAGATTCTGAATGATTGCTTGGGATGCAAAAATAGGTCACTTTCGCTTACCAAATGTCACAGAAATATAAGCATTAAAAAAGAGGCTTTCTTCTTTGTTTAATAACATGATGGGCATCTTTTTAGAGAAATAAGTGGCTTTTAAGCCCACTTCTAGGGCAGATACCACTTCGTTGTATCGTCCATAGTCAAAACGAAGGGCGCCCTTAACATGCCCCCCAGGAACCAATTGCATTTCATTAAAGCCTTTTGTAAAAGAACCCTTTCCAAGCACAACCGAAGGGTCTAGAAAAAGTTGATCGTTGTTGTCATACTTGATTTCCTCTTGCTGATTGGTTGTTGGACTTTGAATTTGCAAATAATAAGGTTTTAATAAACCGGCACTAATGCCGCCGCCATAAATGGCGGAAACAGCTACGCCGTTTTTATTACCCTTACCTCCAATTAACTTTTGTTGACCAACCCCAAATTTTACTTCGTATAAATTATTTCGCTTGCCATAAATATAGTTGGACAAAATGATAAAACCCTGCGCCGCGCTAGCGGTTGGGGTTCGCTCTTCTTTTGGATGTTTGTGCTCACCAATTTCGATCCACCACAAATTGGTTTTGGTAATGGATTTATATTTTCCTTTTTCATAAAAAACACTCCAACCATTGGTATTAAAATGTATGCCTTGTGCAATTTGTTTTTGATAAATTAAAGCGCCCTCTTCTTCTTGCTTGATGAGCTGATTGATTTTTTCACGACGTTCATTTTTTAAACGAATTTTATCTTGCTGTGCAGGTGATAATTTTCGTTGTTGCGCAAAACCCATACTTACAAAAAATAAACATCCAAAAAGGATACATGCTATTTTTTGAAGGGGTGCCAATATATTTTCTGTTTTGTTCACGCTCGTTTGATTAGTTCCTTGTAAATTTAAGGCAAAATTGAACCAATGACTGCACAAATTATTTATAAAACTAAGTTAAGAACCGAGGCTACACATCTACAAAGCGGCACTACCATCGAAACAGACGCCCCCACAGACAACCAGGGCAATGGGGAAAGGTTTTCACCCACCGATTTAGTGGCCACTGCCCTTGCTACTTGCATGGTAACCACCATGGGTATTAAGGCGCAAAGCATGGGCATTGCACTGGATGGCACTACCGCCGACGCCACCAAAATAATGGTGAGTGACCCACGCAGAATTGGTAAAATAATTGTGCATATAAAGTTTCCTGAAAGCCTGCAACTAGACGATAAAACAAAAGAGATTTTGGAAAAAGTAGCCAGGACCTGCCCTGTAGAAAGAACCCTGCACCCAGATGTGGAACTAGACTTGAGTTTTAGCTGGCGCGCATAATACGGCGGCAAAAACGGCGCAAATAAGCAGCGCAAAATAAAACACTAACTCAATTGCTGCAAGGCCTGCACCACCCTGCTAACCGGAAGACCCATTACATTGTAAAAATCGCCTTCCACCGATTTGATACCCACCACACCAATCCATTCCTGAATGGCATAGGCCCCTGCTTTGTCGTAAGGTTTGTATTTATCAACGTAAAATTCTATTTGCTCCGTTGTTAATACATGAAAATGCACGGTGGTGCTATCCGCAAAAGCGGTTTCATGGTTACCATCTAAAATTACAACACCCGTAATCACGCGGTGCGTAGCTCCTGAAAGTTTAGATAAAATATGCACTGCATCTTCTTTGGAAGTCGGCTTCCCAATAATTTCATTGCCAAGTACTACAACGGTATCGGCTGCAATAATAATTTCATTTCCACCAAGGCCACCCGCTACGGCAATTGCTTTTTGACGCGCAATATGAACCGGCACTTCATCTATCGCGAGGTCAGATGGATAACTTTCGTTGGTTGGTTGTACAATAACATCAAAAGAAACCTCAGCCCATTCGAGTAATGTTTTTCGGCGAGGAGAACCCGAGGCTAGTATAATTTTTTTATTCATGTTCACTATAAATAATACCTGAAAAATACCATCGATACAATGCCTGTAAGCATTACTATTTTTATCACGGTACTAAGTTTGCCAAAATCTTTTTCTGTTTGTGCCGATAATAATTTTATAAACACCCATATTAATGGAACAATAATGGCGAGCACACAGTAAACTATACTTTCCCACCATCCCATGGGCAGTACATAAAATTGCAAGATTACAAGCACTGCAATTAATACCACAAGCCATACCGCCACAAACACTTTGGTAGCTGTTAATCCCCACACAATAGGAATGGTTCTACATCCAAATTTTGCATCTCCCACCCTGTCTTCTACGTCTTTAATCACCTCTCTAATGAGTGAAATAATAAAAGCAAAAGAAGCATATAAAACGGTGAGTCTAAAAAAACGAATTTCTTTGTCCCCCGATTCAAGTACCTGATGCAATTGGAGTGGTTCTTTGGAAAAAAATATAATGAGAAGCACCCATGCCGTTAGAAAAGAAATGAGCACATTTCCAATGAGTAATTGTTTTTTAAAGTTCGTAGAGTACACCCATAGTAGCACAATACATAGCATATTCGCAAAAACCAAATACCAATAGGATTGAATGGGTAGTGCATACGCGGTAAAAAACAAACCGAGCATACTTAATACCAAATGAAAAAATATAACCCAGCGTCTACTGATTGCTACGCTCACCACCACTTTATTTGGCTTATTAATTTGATCAATGTTTAAATCAAAATAATCGTTGATACTATTGCCGGCAGCAGCAATAAGCACAGAGGCAAGCACAATCAACCAAAACTGACCCCTGCCTTCTGATGAAGCAGGTCCATATATACGCTCGTAAATACAATACTCAAATAGAAATTGAGTGAGTACAATAAAAAGTAAATTACTTGCACGAATGAGCCTCAAAAATGCTGCTATTTTTTTCATGCAATTGATTTTGGTGTATAAAAATTATTGAGACCTAACGGTTGTGTCTTCACTCCAATCGCCTCTTACGCGCATAATTTTTTCTATTAAATCGCGCACACAACCTGCACCACCATTTAGAGGAGATACATAGGCAGATAGTTCCTTGATTTCTGAAGCAGCGTCGGCAGGACATGAAGCTAAACCAACATGATTCATTACATCATAATCAGGTATGTCATCCCCCATATACGCTGTACTAGACGCATCTAACCCATTAAGCAAAATATACTCTTGAAAAACAGATAACTTATCATGCACTTTCATGTACACATCTGTTACGCCTAATTTTAGTAAACGGTCTTTTACCTCAGGTGAATCGCCGCCAGAAATAATAGCTACATGATACCCTTTTTTTACGGCTAATTGAAGCGCGTAACCGTCTTTGATATTCATGCGTCTTACCATCAGTCCGCCTGGCATCACAAGTAGTGTGCCGTCGGTTAAAACACCATCCACGTCAAGTACAATGGTATTTATATTTTTAAACTGATGTAGCATTCAAATTATTTTTGATTGTCTCTCCACTCATACACCCATGCACTCTGGATCATTTCTAA
>JBIIZN010000160.1:0-3986 GCA_044346275.1 Sediminibacterium sp. | reverse complement strand
AATTTTAACCGGAATTCATAGCGATCAGTTTCCATTAGTTGTTTGGCAAACAGGAAGCGGTACGCAATCTAACATGAATGTGAACGAAGTAATTGCATACCGTGGACACGTCATTAAAGGCGGTAGCTTAACCGACAAAGAAAAGTTTTTACACCCCAACGACGATGTAAACAAGTCTCAATCTTCAAACGATACCTTTCCTACTGCAATGCACATTGCAGCCTATAAAATATTATTAGAAACCACCATTCCGGGTATCAAAAAATTAAGAGATACGCTGGCGCAAAAAAGTAAAGACTTTATGCATGTGGTTAAAATTGGTCGTACCCATTTTATGGACGCCACACCACTTACATTAGGTCAAGAAATTAGTGGTTATGTTTCTCAACTAGATCATGGCCTTAAAGCCATCAACAATACACTTGCGCATTTATCGGAACTCGCACTCGGTGGCACCGCAGTGGGTACGGGTATTAACACACCAAAAGGTTATTCCGAAAATGTAGCCAAGCATATTGCCAATTTAACAGGACTTCCATTTATTACTGCCGAAAATAAATTTGAAGCATTGGCGGCACACGACGCCATTGTAGAAGCACACGGTGCTTTAAAAACAGTAGCCGTTAGCCTTATGAAAATTGCCAACGACATTAGAATGTTAAGTTCTGGACCAAGAAGTGGTATTGGTGAACTGTTTATTCCAGATAATGAACCAGGTTCTTCTATCATGCCAGGTAAAGTAAACCCTACACAGTGTGAAGCGCTTTCTATGATTGCGGTTCAGGTAATGGGTAATGATGTAGCCATTAACATGGGCGGTGCCAATGGACATTTTGAACTGAATGTATTTAAGCCCGTAATGATTTATAATTTCTTACACTCTGCACGTTTAATTGGCGATGGTTGTGTAAGCTTTAATGATAAGTGCGCCGTAGGTATTGAGCCTATCGAAGCCAACATTAAAAAGCACGTAGATAATTCTTTAATGCTTGTTACGGCACTCAATACAAAAATTGGCTACTACAAAGCAGCCGAAATTGCACAAAAAGCACATAAAGAAGGTACTACTTTAAAAGAGATGGCTGTTAAATTAGGTTATGTAACACCAGAAGAATTTGATGCATGGGTAATCCCTGCAGACATGGTTGGTTTCTAGTAAACTAATAATTAAAAGTCTAGAATACTTTTTTACCACCACTATAAGTAGCAACTACTTTAGTATCCAATATTTTATTTACTGGCACTTGCATTAGGTCTTGTGCCAGTATTATAAAATCTGCTTTTTTACCTGCTTCTAAACTACCCACTTCCTTTTCTAAAAAGCTTGCTTTAGCGGCCCAAATAGTCATACCTCTAATGGTTTGCTCACGCGTTAAACCATTCTCCATTTGAAATCCACCCTCCGGAAACCCTTTGGCATCAACCCTTCCAACAGCAGCTAAAAATGTTTTAAACGGAGAAATATCTTCTACCGGAAAATCGGTTCCTAGTGGTATCCATCCGTTTTGATCCATGAGTTGTTTGTAGGCATAAGCACCTTTCATACGCTCGTTACCCAATCTTTCTGCCGCCCAGTACATATCAGATGTAGCATGTGTTGGTTGTACCGATGGTACCACAGCAGCAGCGCCAAATAAATTAAAATCGGCAGGGTTCACTACCTGTGCATGTTCTATTCTCCAGCGTCTATCATTTCCTTTTTGTAAATATTTGTTGTAGATATTTAAAATTTGACGGTTGGCACTATCCCCAATGGCGTGCGTACACATTTGAAATTTTGACGCAGCAAGTACCGAAGCGAGTGAGTCGTAATGAGAAATATTAGCGAGTAAAAATCCGGTCCAATCTTTACGGTCTTCATAATTATGTAACAAGCAAGCGCCTCTGCTACCAAGGGCTCCATCGGCATATACTTTAAAACCGTTTACAAATAATTTATCGGTTTTGTAAGGACCTCTTTTCAAATACGCTGTAAGATTTTCAGGATTATCACTGAGCATTGCAAAAAGGCGCATACTAATTTTTCCTTCTTGTTGAAGCGTATCAATGATATTAATATCACTCATATCGAGGCCACAATCGGTTACGGTGGTAAGGCCCTGCGCAAAACAATTTTGCTGCGCCGCTTGCAACCACTGCGTATAGGTTTGTTTGGTCACTGCGGGAATAGAATTGTAAACAAGGCCTTTTGCGTTGTCAATTAATACACCCGTTAATATTCCATTTTTAGTTTCCACCTCGCCACCAACAATGGTTTGACCTGGCTTTACACCCGCCATATCAAATGCTTTTTGGTTGGCTATCGCTGCATGACCATCTACACGTTGAAGCACAACGGGTGTGTTTGGAAACAAGCTATTTAAAAGCGCATTGGTTGGATATTTTTTGCCCGGCCATTTGTTTTGATCCCATCCACGCCCCTCAATCCATACTAGTTCTGGATGCGCTGCGGCAAAAACTTTAACGCGCTCTACCGCTTCTTCCCAACTAGTGGTACCAAATAAATCTACCTGAAATAAAGATTTACCATAGCCTACAAAATGCGCATGCGCATCAATAAATCCAGGATACACAGCTTGTCCTTTTGCATCAATTTTTTCGGTTGAAGTATAAGCTGCCAATATCTCCGCGTCTGTTCCGGTGGCAACAATCAGGCCATCTTTAATGGCCATGGCCTGCGCTGTTGAAAAACTACTATCTACCGTATAAATAACGCCGTTAACAACGATAGTATCCACTTTTTTAGAACCGCCGCAACTTGTTAAATACAGGGCAATAGCAGCGGTAGCAAACAATGTACGTATGCGCATAGAATAAATTTATAAAAGGAAAGATAGTTTTTTATTTTAGTAATTCGCAAGGCTTTAAACCCGTATGCTTTTTAAAAGCCGCCGAAAAATGCGATATAGAAGAGTAGCCTAATAATGCCGAGATATCTGTTACACTGAGGCCTTTTTCATAGAGCAAATACTTAGCATGCTCCATGCGTTGTTGTTGGTAAAAATCAAAAATGGTGGTACCAAAAATTTCTTTAAAACCTTTTTTAAGGTAGCACTCGTTCATGGCTACTTTACGGCTAAGTTCTTTAATGGTAATAGGATCTCCAATATGTTGAAGTAGTATTTCACGGGCTTCATAAATACGCTCCCTACCTGCCGGGTCTGCTAAAAACTTACAAGTAAAGCCTTCTTCTTTTTCATCTACCAAACAAGCTAAGCTGTAAAGTAAAATTTCATGCACTTTGGCGTTGACAAAAATATTTTCGAGGGCACCCGTGTAACTATGGTTTAATAAAGTATCAAGCACGCTCCGCTTTCTACTACATAGTGGAAACACTTTTGTAAATGCGTTGGGATGTTTAAATGCAAGTACATCATCTTTATAATTACTCACTTTTACATTTTGCACATAAGGGCGTAAAAAAGTGGCCGTAAAATGAAAAGTGAAGGTGTCTACCGTTTCGTGTTTTCCAAAGCAATTATTGGTGGGCGAATGCTCGCATTGTGCACAACTTTTTTCTTCGCAGAAGCGGTTGCCCGAAATGCAAAACCGAAGTTCTAAATAACTATTAAGGGGTTTTTTAGCGTCGTAATGGTAAATAAGCATCCCGGTGTCTGATCCAGTCCAGGGCTGAAGGGCATAATAGCGCTTGACTTGGTACTCAATAGAGCCCGGAACCTGCTGTTCTTGACTATAAATCAGGCTCATACCTGGTTCTAGTCCATTTTGGTTTGCCACTTTTAATATGTCCATCACTTGTACCATCCAACTGCAAATTTAATGTATTACAATTGACCCTTCTAAATTGTTTGCCCGCAATCCCCATTTTTAGCCTCAAAATGACCCTGAAAACGGTCATAGAACTGTCAAATTTATGTGGAAAACACGGCGCGAAATGAGGCCTAAAAACAGCTTATTTTAAGTAGCTTTGACCAGTTCTGATATTTCATCTAAACTCAGGATAGACAAGCATTTTATGAGCCAAG
>JBIIZN010000153.1:0-13125 GCA_044346275.1 Sediminibacterium sp. | reverse complement strand
TAATTTCTAATCCTACATATGCATCATCTGCATCGTAAGCAGCAGCACGGTGGTTGCGCATTACACGAAGCATGTCTTCTTTGTTTTCTTCGTACTTATCAAAAGCACCTAAAAACGAAGCCATTTCTGCAGAAGTTTTATATGCAATACCCGTCATGATAGCGGTGATGGCACCAGCAATACCACGCGCTTCTTCAGAATCATAAGCAATACCACTTACCATTAACATAGAACCAAGGTTCGCAAAACCTAAACCTGTTGTTCTGTAATCGTATGATAATTGTGCTACTTCTCTAGAAGGGAATTGCGCCATTAAAATAGATATCTCAAGTACGGTTTGCCATAATCTTGTCGTGTATTCGAAACCTTCTACATCAAACGAATTATCATCTTCATTGAAGAATTTACGTAAGTTGATAGAAGCTAGGTTACAAGCCGTGTTGTCGAGGAACATATACTCCGAACAAGGGTTAGAAGCATTGATACGACCACCTTTAGGGCAAGTATGCCATTCGTTAATGGTAGTATCGTATTGTGTTCCTGGATCTGCACAACGCCAAGCCGCTTCAGAAATCGCATCCCATACTTTACGTGCAGGAATAGATTGCATTACACGACCATCGGTACGCGCTTTTAAATCCCAATTGCCATCTTCTTTTAATGCTTTAAAAAATGCATTTGGAATACGAACAGAGTTGTTTGAGTTTTGACCCGAAACAGTTGCATACGCTTCTCCTTCGTAACTATTATCATAACCAGCTGCAATAAGCGCTGCTACTTTATTCTCTTCTTGTACTTTCCAGTTAATGAAGTCCATGATTTCTGGATGATCTAGATCCAAGCAAACCATTTTGGCCGCTCTACGTGTAGTACCACCAGATTTGATAGCACCCGCAGCACGGTCACCAATTTTAAGGAAACTCATTAAGCCGCTAGAAGAACCACCACCAGATAATTTTTCGTTCGCGCCTCTAATTTGAGAGAAGTTGGTACCTACCCCAGAACCATATTTAAAAATACGCGCTTCACGTGTCCATAAATCCATGATACCACCTTCATTTACTAAGTCGTCGCTCACGCTTAGAATGAAACAGGCATGCGGTTGAGGACGCTCATACGCACTTGTTGAACGCTTTAATTGCTTGTCTGTTGGGTCTACATAGTAATGACCTTGTGCACCGCCGGTAATACCATAACTCTCGTGAAGTCCGGTATTAAACCATTGTGGTGAGTTAGGTACACAAGCCTGGTTTAAAATGCTATATACAAGTTCTTCGTAAAATACTTGTGCATCATTAGTAGTTGCGAAATAACCATAACGCTCACCCCATACTCTCCAGCAGTTTGCCATACGGTGTGCAACCTGCTTCACAGTGGTTTCTCTACCTAGTGAACCATCAGCTTGTGGAACACCCGCTTTTCTAAAATATTTTTGTGCTAAGATATCCGTAGCAATTTGGCTCCATTGTTTTGGAACTTCTACGTTTGTCATTTCAAATACCTTTTCACCATTTGGGTTTTTGATTACGCTATCACGGTAGTCGTACTCAAATTGATCAAAAGGAGAAACACCATCCTTGGTGAATCGGCGGCTGAATTGTAAGCCTTTTTTTGTGCGAGCGTTGGCCATACTGGGTGTCGATTTAAACGAATTATTTAATGGGGTCCCGAATTCATAACAAATTGTTAAGCGGTCGACGAAAATATCTTTACCTAGGCACAAAACAAGACCCTAAATATTAACAGGTTGTGGATAAGGATTTTGAACATTTTGAGAGTTCAAATCAGGATTGATTTTGACCCATTTTCCCCCAAATGTTAGCAACAAAAAAAATAATATTTGGGCTGTATTGAGGTTTTTCCCTTAATAAAATAGGCAGTTTAAGCCCATTTTTACATGACTCATTGAAAATGAAGCAGTAACGGATAGCGATAAACGTAAAAACCGCAAACAAATGGCAGATAATTGCATTTAACAAAAACTTTTCTGCATTTTTGCAGGACTACTATCGTACCCTTACATGAACCAGAACGTTTATTTACAAATACTCGAATCAAAAAAAGCAGGTCGCCCGCTTTTTACGGTCTTAATTGACCCTGATAAGGTAGATGCTAAAAGCCTAGAACACCTGATAGGACTAGGTTTGGAAGCAAAAGTAGATTGCTTTTTTGTAGGTGGAAGTCTGGTTATTTCCAATCACTTAGATGCGTGCATACAGCAAATAAAAGCAGCTTGCAACATACCTGTTATCTTGTTTCCAGGATCGCCATCGCAGGTGTCCAAATACGCCGATGCCTTACTGTACTTGTCTTTGATATCTGGCCGTAACCCCGAATTGCTCATTGGACAGCACGTGATTAGTGCCCCTTTTGTTAAAAAATCAGGCCTCGAAATCATGCCAACTGGTTATATGGTGATTGATGGCGGCGCGCCTACCACGGTTTCCTACATATCCAATGCGGCGCCTATTCCATCCAATAAAAATGAAATTGCGATGTGCACGGCTATGGCAGGTGAAATGCTGGGCATGAAGCTCATATATATGGATGCAGGGAGTGGTGCGCAAACGCCGATTACGGAAGCTATGATTAGCGCTGTAGCAAGTTCTATAAGTATTCCACTGATTGTGGGTGGTGGCATTACGGATCCTGAAAAAGCATATCTCAACTGCAAAGCTGGCGCCAATATGATTGTAATTGGTAATGCCATCGAAAAAGACCCAAGCCTCATCAAAGAAATGAGCGCTGCGATACACGCATCGGGCAAAATAACAGCGGGATAAACACCTAGTTTTATTGTATTTACCGCAAATATTTACGAATTGTTAATGTTGCGGGAAATACATGGTTATGTAATAACTTAACAACATATGTTGCGGTTGTGAATGATCTATTTGAGGTCTATTTAATAACATAAATCCAACCCTATGCGAATCAACAAAATCTTACCGGTTACCTTGTTTGCAGCAAGCCTTATTATGGCTAGTAGTATCTGTGCTCAAACAAGTACAAGTACAAGTAAATTCAAGCCTAAGCCCACTTACACGGCACATTTATCTGTGGGACAGGTGTTTTTTGGCACAGGTGATATAAATGGTTATGGACTTTTAGTAGCCGTAGAAAAATCTGTTTTCAAAAAATCGGTACGCCCCTTTCCAGCCTTTCAAGTTGGCTTTGGCCTCAATTTTGAAACAGGCATTAGAAAGCCTGTAAATATTTTATATCCCAATGGTGATTTTGTGGAATCAAGTTATGGTCAAACCAGCAAAACATCGGGCTGGGCTACCTTCAAATACCACCCCTTTAAACATTCGATGGATGGATTTAGTATTACGGTAGGTCCAACATTAGGTATCACACAATCAACTTCCGAAAAAAGTGTTGGTTTTAGTTACGATCCATTTTATGGTGTCATTCGAAAATCCGTACTCGCAACAGAAAATCATTTTGGCATGGGCTACCGCATTTCGTTGCAACAACAATTTGTGATTAGAGATAAATTTATGATTGGTTTTCGTGCCGATTTTTCAAACGATGTACACAGCGATGTCAATACTTATTTAGGCGGTAGTGTGAGTTACCGATTTTAAAATAAGATAGAAATTTTTATAATCAAATAACCGACCAATTGGTCGGTTATTTTTTTGTATTTTTTTTTGCATGCATTTGCGGGATGTATCAGAACTATTTCGCAATAAAAATTTATTTAAGCCATGATTTAATTTCTGCGGTTTCACGTAACATAAACAGGAGTTGAATGAAATAGGTTGCACATGATAGCTATCCAACCAAATTCTATTCATCTTAAATTAAGCACCATGTTATTGAACCTAAAAAAAGGCTTGCTTGCACTAACGCTTCTTGCTGCATTTGTAAGTTGTAAAAAAAAAGCTATCGATTACCAAAAGGGAGGTATCGATGAAAGTAAAGTATACCAAAAACCAATTACTTATGATCAAATCGAACTTGTGAGCAACCTCGAAAAAATCACACTAATTTTAGAGGAACTCTACAAAGAAAAAAAGAACCTCAAACTTGTTAATGCGGCCGTTTATTCGAGAGCCTACACCGACGAATCGGTTTTATTAAAAGACCTCATCCATCCAGGTGTCAGCATACTTCCGGCAAACAAAAAATTTGTGGAACTTTGTAACAAATGGAATGTAAACCTGCAAGCCTTTTCCGACAATTTTTGGGTAGCCGCAAAAGAAAAAAACGACACAAAACTGCTGGCTTTTTTAGGTAAAATGCAATCCAACGATTTACCGAGCGGACTACTTGCCAGTCAAATACACAACGGTGGTGATGTAAATTATAGTAATGAGGTGAGCATCTATTTTCCGTACAGTTCCGAATATGATTATTCGGCAAGCGGTGAAAGCTATGGTCCGGTATCAAGCCTCGTGGCAGCCAGTGCCGAAGCCGATGAGGCCATTGGTTTTCAGCCTTTTTATAGTGGTGGCGTGTTAATCGAATACCGCCCCGTTGTTGTCAATGACGATTATGCGTTTAACCATCCTACGCACATTGTAGGCATTAATGGTATCGAACCCTATCAAACACAGGATGCCAATGTAACGCCACCTGTTGTTGTGCCAAGTATTAACCGGGTATATGTGGGTGATGCTATTTGTAGGGTTCAGTATGATAGGCTCATAAGCTTTACTGGCAATGGTGGCGGATCAGAAATTGTTTATTGCAGGGCAAGTGGCTACCTAAAATTAGTGGGTCATCAAATCACCGAATTTGAAGACAAAACGGATGTCAAATTTGAACGCGGTACCATTCGCAAAAAAGAGTGGCTTCGTGTGTATGCCGTTTGGGACGCCGACTGGTTTGCCGATAACAAAGAGCAGGTTTTTGCCATTTATGAAAACGATAACAATGCAGAAATCGTATTTACAGGTTCCCTTAGCACAAAGCTCAAAGTTTCTGATGGAACTACTGTAGATGGCAGTATCGACTATCAAATAAAAAGAAGCTCACAAGATGACATTATCAAGCAACTAAAAATTTCGAGGACCTCTTATTTTGCAGGAGCACACAGAGATCAGGGATGGGGATTTGGTATTGATAAATCCTTTTTACCAGCATCTGCTTCACATGGTTGGCCATTTTATGACGCTGTATCAGGTGGCGGGGCTAATGTGGGCTGGACATGGCCTTATGACGGGTATTAGTAGTTTGTAAATAACTAACAAGCCAACCCGAGTACTAGTAACCATCCTTATTCGCTGGTTACAAAATAGTAGTAAGGTTGGCTTGTTTTCTATTTTAAATCGGCGGTATTCACACGCGTTGGTGTGTCTTTACCGCTAACAATACCACGAGCACTAAGTGCTATGGCCTTGATAATTCTTGTCATATTATCTATATCAATCGTACCAATTTCGTCGGTTGCTTTATGGTAATACGGATCGGTATCAATTTTTGTAGTAGAAATGGTATGGGCCGGAACACCAAGTCTAGCAAGGGTTGCATTGTCTGATCGGTAAAATAAATTTTGTGCAGGATAAGGATCTGGATAAAAAGTAAAATCGGTGCCTTCTAAATTTGCTTGTAAAATTTTACCCATATCGGTTTTTTCATACCCTGTAATAAATGCAGAGTTTTTACCCCACTTACTTTCAGATCCAATCATTTCTAAATTAAACATAGCTATCACTTTAGCAGGATCAAACTGATTTGAAAAATAAGTAGCACCAAAGCCACCTACTTCTTCTGCGGTAAATGCAGCAAACACAAGGGTACGCTCATTGTTACCGAGCGCTTTAAAATATTTTGCAAGCACCATCATAGCCGTGGTACCAGCTGCATCATCATTCGCACCATTAAAAATAGAATCGGTAAGTACATTACCATTCCTGTCTTTACTAGTGATGCCTAAATGATCGTAATGACCGCTAAAAATCACAATTTCATCAGGCCTAGATTTTCCAGGAAGTACGCCTACTACATTGGCAAGTGGCATTTCAGTAATCTCATGCTTGGCTTCAATGCTATAACTAGTAGGGTTTGTAGCACTCAACACAAAAACCACCGACTTGTCTGACTTAAACAAATTAGACTTAAGTCTTGTAAGTCCGCTAAATGTTTTTGCAAAACTGGTATCTACAATAACAAGTGCATTCTTTTTTAAACCGGCAAACTTGCGCGCTTCACTCATTAAATTGGCTGTTTTACCAATAATGATTTTTTCAAATCCCGAGGTTTCGTTGATAGAAATACTGGCCTGCGTAGTAATAACAATGATGTCTTTTTTATCTAAAGCAGCGCCATCAAAAGTGCCGGATGTGCCCAAAAATTTAGTACGCACCATCGCAAAAGATTGCAAATAAGAACCACTGTTATTAAGGGTTTGAAGGCCCATAGCCTTAAACTCGTCTGCAATAAAAGCAGCTGCTTTTTCGATACCAGGGGTGAAAGTTCGGCGCCCCTGCATATCATCTGCAGAAAGTATCGTTTCGATACGCCTTACTTCTTTTTCTTTGATAAGCTTATCTACGTTTTGCGCCTGTGCTGTAGCAAGGAGTAGTAAACCAGCAACTAGAATATTGATTTTTTTCATAGTAATCATTTGATTGAAAGGTATGTTGGAGTCAACTAAAATACGGCTAATTATTTAGAAGATTACAAGCTCATCATTTCTTTGAACTTAACGGTTTGGCGTCTGCTCACTTCAATTTTTTCACCACCCTTTAATTCTACAATGAGCCCTCCATTAAAGTAAGGTTCGATTTTGTCAATCCAACGAAGATTGATGATATGCTTGCGATTGGCCCTAAAAAACATACGCTCATCGAGGCGTTCTTCGAGCGCATTTAAAGATTTTAAAATGAGCGGCTTGTTACCATCAAAAAACACTTTAGCGTAGTTGCCTACACTCTCAAACAGCCTGATTTCTCCCAGTTTCACAAACCAACAACGCTCCCCATCTTTTACAAACACCTGGTCTTGTTCTGTTAAAGGACCACGGTTGTTACCATGAAAACCAATTTGTTCTTTAAATATTTCGGCCTGAAGTTTTTGAATGGCATCCGACAAACGCTTAGGCTCAATGGGTTTTAATAAATAATCAAGGGCATTTACTTCAAACGCTTTGATGGCATAGTCGTCATAAGCTGTGGTAAAAATTACTTTTGGCGCGCGCTCTACTTCTGCCAGTAAATCAAATCCTGTTTTTCCGGGCATCTGAATGTCTAAAAAAATAAGATCAGGATTGTACTGTTCAATTTTTTCAATGCCTTCATCAACATTAGACGCTTCGTCAAGCACTTCAATATCGGAATGATCGAGTAATAATTTTTTTAACTCATTACGCGCGAGTCTTTCGTCGTCAATAATAATTGCTTTTATGGCCATATTATTTTCTATTAAATTATTTATTGTTTGCGGCTAAAGGAAGTCTAACTACCGCCTCTACCATATGATCTTTTGTGTTTTGAATAAAAAAGTTTGCTTTGTCTCCAAAAAGTAACGCGAGTCTATTTTTGGTACTACTAACACCAAAACCACTATTATCAATATCTAAATCATCCTCAACAGAGCCTGTATTTTTAATAATTAACTGGTGTTGATCATTTTTAAACTCGGACCATATTTCAACAACGCCTCCTTCTCTTTGCTTACCAATACCATGCTTGATAGCGTTTTCTACAAGGGTTTGCAGCATCATAGGTGGCACCGGTTGATCCAGCGTGTCTTCATCGATATGATACACAACGCGTAACCTACTTTCGAATCTAATGGTTTCAAGCGCTAAATAATCTTTAACAATCGAAAGCTCTTTTTCCAGTGTTACCGTTTCAAGTTTTTCGGCTTGCATACTACTACGCAAAATATTACTTAGCTCTGTAATGGCTGTTCTTGCACGCTCTGGATTTTCGTCTACAAGGGCTCTAATACTATTGAGTGCGTTAAAAATAAAATGCGGATTGATATGCGCTTTAATTGTTTTTAATTCAAGTTCTTTTACGAGCGTTTCAAGTCTTACTTTTTGAATTTCATTCATACGCCCTAACTGCACATAATGCCAGACATAATAAATACTCACCCAAATAAATATCATAGGTGAATCAAAAATTAAATTGGAAAAGAAACGCGTACTTACAGAAAATTTGATTTTAGGATCATAGAGTCCAACCCACTCTACAAGTGCACTATTGGTTAAACTATAAAATACCACGACACTAAAAAATAGAACTACCAATAGCCACCATTTTTGAAGTGGGAAAGGTGGTCTTAATTTAAAACCAATGATCAGTGATCTAAAGAGGTGGGTAAATAAAATACCAGAAACAATGGTAATGCCCAGTCTTGGATAAAATATAGGATTGGGCTTGCTGTCAAAAATGAAAGCAAAAAAAATCATGGTTAACCCATAAGTAAACCAGCCCCCTATTTGACACCACCAATAAACACGGTTATTTCTTCTAGACATAGCTACAAAGTTAAAAATTAAGCACCCCAAAAGGAGTAAATTAAGGAAGAAAGGCAAAAACCAACCTTGGTTGGTATAAAATAAAGTGAAGAAGGGGCGAACCTTTGGTTTTGTGTGATGTTTCTATAAGAGGAAAGGTGTTTTGCTTCACAGTAAATGCCTATTTTTACAACCTAAACCAACTTTTTGCATGGAAATAAGGCCAGGAGCACTCCTAGGGAATATCAATAACCCCGATGACCTCAAAAAGATTCCCAAAGATCAATTGCATCAAGTTTGCAATGAACTACGCCAATACATCATTGACATTGTGAGCGTGCACGGTGGGCATTTTGCTGCTAGCCTTGGCGTTGTTGAATTAAGCGTAGCGCTTCATTTCATTTACAATACCCCTTACGATCAGCTCGTATGGGACGTAGGTCATCAGGCGTACGGACATAAAATACTAACGGGCCGTAGAGACCAGTTTGTTACCAACAGAAAATATAAAGGTCTCAGTGGCTTTCCTAAGAGATCAGAAAGTGAGTATGACACTTTTGGTGTGGGTCACTCTTCTACTTCTATTTCTGCCGCTCTAGGCATGGCGATGGCTGCTAAATACAAAGGTGAAAACCGTAAATCAATTGCTGTAATTGGGGATGGTTCCATGACCGCTGGTATGGCTTTTGAAGCGATGAACCACGCGGGTGTTGCGGATAGTGATGTGCTTATTATTTTAAATGACAATTGCATGAGTATCGACCCAAATGTGGGCGCACTCAAAGAATATTTAACAGACATCGCAACATCTCCTACCTACAATAAAGTAAGGGATGAGATTTGGAACTTACTAGGTAAAATGCCTGTCGGAAAATCAACATCAAGGTCTCTAGCTTCTAAATTAGAAGCCAGCGTTAAAGGTATGGTAAGCAAGAGTAGCAACCTTTTTGAAGCCTTACAGCTCCGTTATTTTGGACCTATTGATGGTCATAACATTACCAACCTTGTAGATACCCTCAAAGACTTAAGAGAAATACCAGGACCTAAATTGTTACACGTTGTTACAACAAAAGGCAAGGGGTATGAGCTAGCAGAAAAAGACCAAACAAAATGGCATGCGCCTGGGCTTTTTGATAAAGTAACCGGAGAAATTATCAAGAAAAAAAATGAAACCCCGCAGCCACCAAAATACCAAGATGTTTTTGGACATACCCTTGTAGAATTAGCAGAGGCCAATCCATTAATTATGGGCGTTACTCCAGCAATGCCAAGTGGTTCTTCCTTAAAATTTATGATGGATAAAATGCCTGACCGTGCTTTTGACGTGGGCATTTGTGAGCAGCATGCGGTTACACTAAGTGCAGGCCTCGCCACACAAGGCATGCGTGTGTTTTGTAATATTTATTCGTCATTTATGCAACGTGCATTTGATCAGGTTGTGCATGACGTAGCGATACAAAAATTACCCGTTGTTCTTTGTTTAGATAGAGCCGGACTTGTGGGTGAAGATGGTCCTACGCACCATGGCTGTTATGATATTTCATACCTCCGTTGTATTCCTAATTTAATTGTAAGTGCCCCTATGAATGAGCAGGAGCTACGTAACCTCATGTATACCGCACAGCTTGATAGCACGGGCCTTCCTTTTGTAATTAGGTACCCAAGAGGTGAAGGTGTAATGCCAGAATGGAAAACACCATTAACGCCTATTGAAATTGGCAAGGGCCGAAAAATAAAAGACGGTAAAGAGGTGGCCATTTTAAGTTTTGGTCATCCCGGAAATTTTGCAACAACAGCTATCAGAAATTTAAGATCGGAAGGTATTGATCCGGCGCATTACGATATCAGATTTGTAAAACCTCTTGACGAAGCTTTACTACACGAAGTGTTTACAAACTATTCAAAAATTGTTACTGTCGAAGATGGTACAGTTGTAGGTGGTTTTGGTTCTGCGATACTAGAATTTATGAATGCAAATGGTTACAAAGCAGACGTATCTATTTTAGGTATTCCGGATAGACTTGTAGAACATGGTACACTCAAAGAATTGCATAGAGAGTGTGCGTATGATGCTGCAGGAATAGAAGCCGCGGTAAAAGAAATCGTTACTAATGAAGCGCTCGTTCAGATGTAAGCGCCAAAATATTATTATTCCATTTCTAATGGAACATCATTATCGGTAAAACTACTTGGAAGGTCTTCATCTGTAAGACCTTCTTCTTTTAGTTCTGCCTCACGGTTGTCATTCCATTCAATAATAAAGTTGTTCATACCCTCTCCCACAAGGAGTTTCATGTATTTCTGCTGGGTTAATTCGAGGGTCGATAAAAATAAAAATAACGCGTGAACGCGGTCGCTACAAATTTCAAATACTTTTTCAAAAGCCACTGTTTTTTCACCACGCACAAAATCCAACATATAGTCTCTACTACCTTCCATGGTGTAGTTGTAACGCACCACCGTATGCACTGGTTTGTTTTGACGATCATGCACACGTTGCATCACTTTTTCAAAAGCTTTCATGAGCTTGAACATAGTGATGTTCTGAATTTCAGTTCCTTCAGACGCATCTTCTCCAATAGAAATGAGTTCTTTTTGAAGGTTACCACGTTTTACCATGAGCATACGCACGGCTTCCATATCAGCCATCTGTGCAGAAGCCTCTTTGAAGCGTTTGTATTCTAATATTTTATCAATCAGTTCTTGGCGCGGATCAATTTCATTACCAGCAGCATCTATTTCTTTACGCGGGAGTAATAATCTTGCCTTGATACGCATAAGGGTGGAAACAAATAATATAAACTCACTACTTAGCTCGATATTTAATTTCTCTCCTTGATGAATAAACTCCAAGAAGTCTTTGATAATTCTTGTGATGGGGATATTGTAAATATCCAGTTCGTCTCTTTCTATGAAAAACAATAAAAGGTCAAAGGGACCTTCAAACTGATCTAACTTGATTTGATAATTGGGAACATTCACAGCTTCACACTTTTGCTACAAAGAAAACCCCTTCGGGCCTCAAATGTGCAGTTTGAGCTTAAAATTTATCCACTTTACTGCCATTTGGTACCATAAATTGTTAGAAAAGGGGCTGTTATTAGGTTCTAAATCGGGAACTTCGCCAAAATTCAATGCCGTGCGGGAAAAGATCATTAATTGGGTACTTTTTATTGTTTTGTCGATTATTTGGGGAAGTTCCTTTATGCTCATGAAAGTAGGCATGAAAGAGGGCGGATCCTTTCCCTTAAGCCCTTACCAGGTTGCTTCCCTTCGCATGATTTTTTCGGGCCTAGCCCTACTTCCATTTTGCTATTCGGCACTCAAGCAAATACCCAAAAACAAACTTTTGGTTGTAATCCTTTCCGGGGTGATGGGTAGTTTTATTCCTGCTTATTTATTTTGTATTGCAGAAACAAAAATCGATAGCGCACTAGCAGGTATCTTAAATGCACTTACACCACTTTTTACCATCATTGTAGGCATTGCTTTTTTTAATTTGCAATCTAGTAAGCAAAAAATTATTGGCATACTACTTGGCTTTGCGGGTCTTTTACTTTCGGTAACGGCTGGCAAAACACTTCAATTTGATAATTTTTCGTTTAGCTTTTTTGTGGTGCTCGCCACTATTTTTTATGGGCTCAATGTCAATATGGTAGGCAGTCAAATGCAAAAAGTGAGTGCCATTAATATTGCATCCGTTGCATTTTGTTTTACCATGATTCCTGCCGGCATTATATTATTTAGTACCGGTTATTTTGATTACGATTTTTCTAATCCATCTCTTATTGAAGCAAGTATAGCGGGCGGTACACTAGGTGTCATCAATACTTCCATTGCCTCTATTCTATTTTATGTACTTGTAAAAAGAGCAGGAATTATTTTTGCTTCTACGGTAACCTATGCCATCCCCTTTGTCTCACTTGCGATAGGCCTATACTACAACGAGCCCATCCATCCGTTAAGACTTGTTGGGCTCGGTATTATTTTATGCGGTGTTTATATCGTAAATAAACAAAAGAAATAAGCGCTTTTATATCGCCATCATTTCTTTTTCTTTTGCAGCTAAATGCTTTTCTACGAGTGCAATAAATTTATCAGTAATATCTTGAATTACTTTTTCAGCGTCTTTTGCTGCGTCTTCACTTAAACCGTCTTTTTGTAATTTTTTAATTTGCTCAATCGCGTCGCGTCTAATATTTCTGATGGCAACTTTTGATTGCTCACCTTCGCCAGCCGCTCTTTTTACAAATTCTTTTCTGCGCTCTTCGGTAAGGGGTGGCATAAAAAGTCTGATCTGAACACCATCATTTTGAGGTGTCACGCCAATATTTGCCATCATAATAGCCCTCTCAATGGGAGCAAGCATGTTTTTTTCCCAGGGCTGAATGCTTATGGTTCTCACGTCGAGTACACTAATATTAGCCACCTGGCTAATTGGCGTTGGGGCACCATAGTAATCAGCAGTAATGCCATCAAGCATGGTAGGGCTGGCTTTGCCGGCTCTAATCTTGGTTAATTCATGCTCTAAGTGGCTTATCGCCTTATTCATAGAATCTTCGGTATCCGCCGTAATTAAGTCAAGTTCTTCAGACATAATGCATCAATTTGATGGCAAAACTAATAAATAGTACCGAAAGCATCATTTTTCATACAAGAATTGGAATTTGAATTTTATCTTCGCAGCAAATACCCAAATTATGGCG
>JBIIZN010000129.1:0-4013 GCA_044346275.1 Sediminibacterium sp. | reverse complement strand
GCCCCACATGCACAATTAAAAAGAGCACTAGAAATATTCCAGTAAAACCCATCACCAATTTTTTACCAACCGATGATGTAAAGACTTGTTTCCAGGTCATAATGAACGTTTTGTGTTTTTAAAATCGCTGCAAAAATAGCACAGGAAACGATGTCTTTCTCTAATCGAGCAACTTTTTTCGCAGGACTAATGCACATCTTTAAACAGTCTATTCGCCGTTTACATAAAAACAGCCCACATTAACCATTAAGAACTGTATTTTTGAGCCATGTTTAAGTTACTAGGGATATTATGGAATAGTTTTAGAATGGCCGTTCAGGAGCTTCGAGTAAATAAGCTCAGGACCTTCCTTTCTTTGTTTGGAATTACCATCGGTATTTTTTGCATTATCGGTGTGTTAGCAACCGTGGATAGTTTAGAGCGAAAAGTGCAAAATGATATTAAAGCTTTTGGTAACAATACCATTTACATAGATAAGTGGAGTTACGCGGGCGGCCCCGATTATCCTTGGTGGAAATATATTAAGCGCCCAGTACCAAAAATTGAAGAGATGCGTTTTGTAAAAACAAAATGTGACCTCGCTGCAAATACTTCATTTTTTTGTTCATCTACCGTAAACGTAAGCTATCTAAATAGCATTTTAAGTGGTGTAAGTATCTATGGTATTACCGAAGATTTTAACAGCATCCAAACCCTGGACATCGCTGCTGGACGCTATTTGAACGAATCTGAATTTTTAAGAGGTACCACTTCTACAGTTATTGGAAATTTGGTGGCTGAAGAATTATATGGTGGTGCGCAAAAAGCAGTGGGTAAACAAATTACTTACAACGGAAAGCATTTATATATTGTGGGTGTCATCAAAAAACAAGGTCAAAGTTTAGTAGATGGTTTTAATTTTGATGAGTGTATGATCACCTCTTACAGGTATTTTTCAGGTGTCTACAATCCAGATAATTCAAGTCCGTACATTATGGTGCAGGGTAAGCCGGGTGTTTCTTCTGCTGCACTTGCCGAAGAGTTGCGTGGTGTGATGCGACAATTGCGCAGATTAAGCCCAAGTGAAGAGGATGATTTTTCTTGTAACGATGTGGCACAGTTTAGTGAAGTAGTTGGTGGATTTTTTGGAAAAGTAACCGCTGGCGGATGGGCCATTGCAGGATTAAGTTTAATTGTAGGTGCATTTGGAGTTGCTAATATTATGTTTGTAACAGTCCGTGAAAGAACCAGTCAAATTGGACTTAAAAAGGCCCTTGGCGCTAAACGTAGCACAATTTTAACAGAATTTTTACTAGAAAGTGCCTTCTTGTGTATTTTAGGAGGACTCTTTGGATTGATACTGGTATGGCTACTATCGATGGGGCTAACAGCTGTATTGCCGTTCCCCATATTTATCGCACCCAATATTGTATTTTTGGCGCTAAGCATTTGTATTATTTTGGGCATTGTATCGGGTATTATTCCAGCATCTATTGCTGCAAAAATGGATCCGGTGGTTGCCATTAGAACCAAATAATTAGAACTAAATAATTATGTCGGTAACCATTTTAGCCATCGAATCTTCTTGTGACGAAACTTCTGCATCGGTGTGTATAGATGGGGCTATTTTATCCAACTTTATTGCCAACCAAACCGTACATGAAACCTTTGGTGGTGTGGTGCCAGAACTTGCGAGTAGAGCACACATGCAAAATATTGTACCCGTTGTTGATACGGCATTACAAAAAGCATTTCCTGAAATTACAACTAGTGCAGAGCGCCTTCAAAGGCTTGATGCCATTGCGTTTACGCAGGCCCCTGGTTTAATTGGAAGTTTACTCGTAGGTGCTCAGTTTGCAAAATCTTTAGCGCTTAGTTTACAAAAACCACTGATTGCGGTGCATCATATGCAGGCACATGTGCTGGCAAATTTAATTCCAGAACACCGTCCTAGTTTTCCATTTTTATGCTTAACAGTGAGTGGTGGTCACACACAAATTGTACTTGCTAATAGTCCCACTAATCTCAAAATAATTGGTGAAACAATTGATGACGCAGCAGGCGAGGCTTTTGATAAATCTGCAAAATTATTGGGGCTTCCATACCCGGGTGGCCCACTTATAGATAAGTTTGCAAAAAATGGCAATCCAACCGCATTTAAATTTGCAGAACCTCAAATTCCAGAACTCAATTTTAGTTTTAGCGGACTCAAAACCTCCATCTTATATTTTTTACAAAAGCAGGAGCCCGGTTTTATTGAAGCCAACCTAAATGACCTGTGCGCCTCAGTGCAGCACTCCATTGTTAGTATTTTAATTAAAAAGCTTCAAAAAGCGGTGGTGCAAACCGGTGTTAAGCAGGTTTGTATTGCGGGAGGCGTGAGCGCCAATAGTGGCCTTCGAAACGCACTTGTGGAAGCCGGAAAAAAGTACAAGTGGGAGCCTTTTGTGCCTCCATTCGAATATTGCACAGACAACGCCGGTATGATTGCTATTACGGCTTATTATCAGTATTTAGCTGGTCAGTTTACAAGTTTGGACGCAAGCCCTAGTGCGCGGGCTGTTTGGGCGTAAAACGCCACGCAGTATTTTGACCCCATATTTTACCCATTTATTTTAGCGGATTTATTGCAGCATTAATTGTAATTTTGCGCCCTCAAACCCTGATTCATCTTATGATTAGTGCTAGAAATATTACCCTCGCTTATGGTAAGCGCGTACTTTTTGACGAAGTAAATATCAATTTCATCAAAGGAAATTGTTACGGCGTTATTGGTGCCAATGGTGCCGGTAAGTCTACGTTTTTAAAAATCCTTAGTGGAGAAATTGAACCCAATAAAGGAACCGTAGATATTACGCCAGGTGAGCGTATGAGCTTTTTAAAGCAAAACCAATTTGAATTTGATACCTGTACGGTTTTAAATACCGTGCTCATGGGCCACAAAAAAATGTGGGAAGTGATGCACGAGCGTGAAGCGATTTATGCCAAAGCAGATTTTTCTGAAGAAGATGGTTTGCGTGCAGGGGAACTTGAAGCAGAGTTTGGTGAAATGGGTGGCTACACAGCAGAAAGTGACGCTGCAACATTATTAAGTAGCCTTGGTATCAAAGATGATATGCATGCAAGTGCTATGCAAGATATTCCGTCCAATATGAAAGTGCGTGTGTTATTGGCGCAAGCATTATTTGGTAATCCGGATATCTTATTACTGGATGAGCCTACCAACGGATTAGATATTGAAACCATTGGTTGGTTAGAAAACTTTTTAGCAGAATACGAAAACATTGTACTCGTTGTAAGTCACGACAGACACTTCTTAGACACTGTGTGTACGCACGTTGCAGACGTTGATCGTGCAAAAATTAAAACCTTTACAGGTAACTATACTTTCTGGTATGAGTCTTCTCAATTAATGAGTAGACAAATCAATGATAAAAATAAAAAGGTAGAAGAGAAGCGTCAAGCGCTTATCGATTTCATTGCCCGATTCTCTGCCAATGCTTCTAAAAGTAAGCAAGCAACTTCTAGAAAAAAGGCCTTGGAAAAATTAACCATCGAAGAAATTGAACCTTCAAATCGTAAATATCCAGGTATCATTTTCCAACCACTACGTGAGGTTGGGAATCAGATTTTGAACGTGGAGAATTTGAAAAAAACGGTGGATGGAAGAACCCTATTTGATAAAGTGACTTTTAGCGTTAACAAAAACGAAAAGATTGCTTTTATTAGTAAGGATCCATCTGCGGTTACACATTTCTTTGATGCGATCAATGAAATTACAGCTGCTGATGCAGGTAAATTTGAGTGGGGTACCACCATCACTAAAGCATATTTACCCGTAGAAAATGGAGAATTTTTTACGGAAGGATTAAACTTAATGGACTGGTTAAGACAATTTGTACCTGCGCACGTAACGGACGCCGACGAACCTTTTATCAGAGGATTTTTAGGTAAAATGTTGTTTAGCGGAGACGATATCATGAAAAAAACCAATGTATTAAGTGGAGGAGAAAAAGTGCGTTGTATGGTAAGCC
>JBIIZN010000043.1:0-13422 GCA_044346275.1 Sediminibacterium sp. | reverse complement strand
GCCTACAGTTCCTGTGGTATCAATAGCACGCGCGGTGATCGCTGCATTTATCTGTGCAATATCATACCCCGCCCGACTTAAAGAGTCTGCGTCTTTTGTAAAATCAATTACCGGTTTATTTTGCGTAGCTGGTCTATTAAAAGCTTGACCATAATTTGCTGTTGCATTTTTAAAACCACCATGCCAAAGTTCAAACGCACCATTTACTGTAACGCCAGCACCATAATCGATTCTATCGCCCATTTTACCCGTAACATCATAAGAGAAACGGGCTTCTGTAAGCTCCTGCCACTGGCCATTCGCGCCATTTTGAATCCACTGATTTCCAAACAACGCTTTTCTTTCTAATTGACCATTAATGCCTACAAAGTTTTCACTAAATGAATATAGGCCGCGCAAATTTTTACCATCTTTTGGTGCAGAAAAACTCGCGATCAATTTCCATCGTTGTTTTTCTGGTACATAAAAATAACCTGAATAAATAGTTGTTTGAGAAGCAGAGTCTGTTAATGCAGTCACTAAAAATTTATACGTTGTTTCTGTTTTCCAAGGATATACCAAATGGCTATGTCCTCCTGTACCTTCATTACCAAAATCGTTGGTGATAACACTATCTCCTTTTGCAAGTAACACCACTCTATTTTCGGCGCCCACTTTATTACGGTCTACGGCTTCATTACCCGCGTCCCACACCGAAAATATAACGCGTCTTTCCTTGTCACTATTTACCTGAATACCAAAATAACCTCGCGCAAAACCACAGGCCATATAATAGGTATGCACTGGATCAAAGCCAGCAGGGACGGTTATTTCATTGTAAAAAGAAACCGTTTTAACACTATCTGCAACCGGATATTTTAAATGCACCGATGCTGCATTGCGCCTAGGCTTGTGGTTATAATGCATTTGTTCAACAGCAGTGCCGCCGAGTAAAATTCCTGCAATAGAGGCTTGCATGCGCGCCGTATTTTTAGGCACCGATAATGTAATTTGAACAAATCCAGTATCCGCTATTAAAACCTTACCTAGTTTAAGGGTTGTAAATTTACTCGTTGCAGGAAGCACCGCTTTTAATACGGTGGCGCCCACACTTACCCGAATAGGCTGTGCCCATTTATTTTTAAACTGCAACTGAACGCGTAATTCACCGGCCTTTCTAATTTTTACAAAAAAATGAATTTGCTTTTTTGCTTGATGCCATTTGTAATAATCAGGATTTCCTTTTACAAACTCATCTTCCTCTTCTTCATCCGCCAATTGCAAACCGGTATTAAGTGGTGTGATGTAAGCCGTTGTAACTGACACCACACTATCACGCTGCGCAAAAACGCTAACACTCAACATTAAAAAAGCAACAACAGTTAAAATATTTTTTTTCATAGTCATCAATTTAAGAAGCCTCAAACCAAATGGGTTTTGTATTATCAGGCTCTGCATTATAATTAATAAATAATTCGTCACCAGCAGCAACTGGCTTTACCGTTGTAATGGAAATAGTGGCGTTATCAAAATCCATTTCATACACGCAGTTGGCCGCATAGGAATGATTGTAAATAGATAAATAACCAAGAGCCACACAAGCACTCAACAAATCGTCACCCCACTCAAAAATATAATCATATAAAACCGTCTTTTCAAGATGCACGCGTTCTTCTGGATTCACCACGAGTACCGGCGAAATTTCTATGGTGGTGCCCACCTCAATATTTTCGGTGGCAAATACACCTCTTCCACGCTGATCAGATGGAGCAATGGTTAAAATGGGTAATATCATATAAATCAATGTCAGATATGAAGATACAGCCTCTTTTCATATCATTTAATATGGACGATTCACAAATGATGACTAAATTGCGCCCATGTCTTTGGAGCTAGACCAATTAAATATCATTGAACAGTTTGAACTGCTCATTGCTAAAGAAGATAAACTAGAAATTAAAGAGTTTCTAGATGATCAAAATATTAGCGATGTGGCGGAGCTTATCAATGAATTTCCAGATTATGAAGCCCAAATTATAGCTAACATGTCAATTCATAGGGCGGCTAGCGTATTCAAGATTTTGGATATTGCCCAACAAAAAGACATTGTCAAAGAACTGCCTTCTTCCAAAACTGCCGAGTTATTAAATGAACTTCCTGCCGATGATAGAACCGACTTTTTGGAGGAACTTCCCAAAGCAGCCATTCGTGATTTAATTAAATTACTCGATCCCGAAGAAAGAAAAATTACCCTGGCCATGCTTGGGTATCCAGAAGATAGTGTGGGCCGTTTAATGACCCCCGACTACGTGTATGTATATGCACACAACACCGTAAAAGAGGTATTTGACACCATCCGAAAGTTTGGAAAAAATTCTGAAACCATCGATGTTATTTATATCATTGATCAAAAAGGGGAACTAGTAGATGACATCAGAATTAGAGACGTCATTTTAGCGGCGCCGGGTAAAAGAGTGGATGAAATTATTGATGGTCGTATTGTTTCTTTAAATGTACATGACGATCAGGAGCATGCCAATCAGGTGTTTAAAATGAACAACCGCGTGGCACTTCCGGTGGTGGATGACAATAATATTTTATTAGGCATTGTTACCATCGATGATATGCTTTGGGTAGCCAATGAAGAGTTCAGCGAAGACATGCAAAAAATGGGTGGTACAGAAGCCTTAAACGAACCATATTTAGATATCCCATTATTAAAACTATTCAAAAAAAGAGTAGGCTGGTTGGTGATTTTATTTATTGGTGAAATGCTCACGGCAACTGCTATGGGATATTTCCAAGATGAAATTGCAAAAGCCATTGTACTTGCATTGTTTGTTCCACTAATTATTTCTAGTGGTGGTAATAGTGGATCACAAGCTTCTACCCTCATTATTCAAGCGATGGCTGTAGGTGAAATTACCATTCAAGATTGGTGGCGCGTACTACGCCGCGAAATTACCAGTGGTATGTTACTAGGCTCAGTGCTTGGTATCATTGGGTTTATACGCGTAGGCGTGTGGCATTCTATCTTCCCCAACATTTATGGTGAACACTGGATGATGATTGGATTTACCGTAGGATTTTCACTAATTGGCGTTGTGTTATGGGGCACTTTATCAGGTTCTATGTTACCTATCTTTTTAAAGCGCTTAGGATTTGACCCAGCCGTATCTTCGGCACCATTTGTTGCTACACTTGTAGATGTAACAGGGCTCATTATCTATTTTAGCTTCGCCTATTTATTCCTGCAAGGACTACTCTTGTAAATTACCATTGTGCTGGTTAAAATTTAAGACCAACACCCAGTTGCAAAGAAGCCGTTTTCCAAGTTTCCATGTCATCAATGGCATTAATATTTTGCATACCTGCAACATATCTTCCATAAATTCTGAAAGAACTTAAGTTTAATTGCGCGCCCACCACTGCAGAAATATCGCCTGTCTTAAAAGCATTTTGAGCATTGTTTAAAACATTTTTATCTTGACCCATTAATATGCCAAATTGAGGACCTGCGTTAAATGTAACAAGCTTCCCTAAATTAAGGCGTAGTAAAACAGGAACACTTAAATAATTTAGTCTTGTATAAGCATTATCAATTAAAAATGCTTGGGTAAATCTTGAATTGTATAAAGTAGAAAAACTAGAGCGCTTGGTCATGGTTTGACTGTACAATAGTTCTGGTTGGATGCCAATAAATTTATTGATGTCAATTTCTGCAAAAGCACCAGCCATATAACCCATATCAAACGCATCATTAAAAGATTGGCCATTGACCCTGTTCAGATTGAGCCCACCTTTTACGCCAAGTCTAAATCCACCTTGAGCAACAGCTTGCATTGATAAAAAAACAACAAGTCCAAGTAAAATAAATGTCTTTTTCATGATAGAAAGTTTTGTAGTATCAAGTTCTGTTATTTTAAACGAAAAAAAATGTAACTAATTGTTAAATGGCCTAACTATAACATATCTATACAAATTCAATAACTGTGATTTCTGGAAGAATACCTACTCTTCCCGGGTAGCCAAGAAAACCATAGCCTCTGTTCACGTATAATTTTTGTGCCCCTTGCTCGTATAAACCTGCCCACTGCTTATACATCCACTGCACCGGACTCCATTTAAAAAAAGGATTTTCGAGGCCAAACTGCATGCCATGGGTATGACCAGAAAGCATGAGATCAATCCCCGGATATTCAGGTAAAATTTGTGCGTCCCAGTGGCTAGGGTCGTGACTTAAAAGTATTTTAAATGAAATATCTTCGGTGCCTACATGTGCTAAATCCATTTTTCCATACTTCGGAAACCTAGCTTTAGCACCCCAGTTTTCGATACCAAGTAATGCAATTTTATCGCCTTTCTTTTCAAGCACTATATGCTCGTTCATAAGCAAGCGCCATCCCATATTTGCATGCACTTTTTTAAGCGCTTCTAAATTATCAATTTTAGCCTGCGCTGAAGGCCACTGCACATAGTCACCATAATCATGATTACCTAGTGTAGAAAAAACACCAAGTGGTGCGGTTAACCTGCCAAACGAATTTTGATACGGCTCCATTTCGGTGGCCCTATCATTTACCAAATCACCCGTAAATACAATGATGTCAGCTTGCTGTTTTAAAATTAAATCGATGCCTTTATTGACCGCTCTAATATCCTGAAAACTACCACTATGAATATCACTGATGTGTACCATGCGCATTCCTTTAAATGCCCCTGGTAAATTTTTAAAAGAGAGTTTAATTTTTTTAACCTGGTAATTGTATTTGTTACTGAATCCAAATAATAAAGTACCAAATAAAGTACCTCCAAGTCCAAGACCCAACCAACTTAAAAAAGTAGATCTTGGAATGCCCTGTCCTTCTGGCCCCATATACTGTGCGCCTGATAAAGGAAAAATTTTATTCATAAGTACAAGTGCACCGCGTCTAATATCATCTGCTACAAAAAATAGAGAGCCAATTAATTTGGCTAAAAAAAGTCCTATTAATATGGCAAACACATAATTTCTAAAAATCTTAGAAGTTTGCAAAAATTGGAGGTATGGGAAAGAAAGCATAGTGGCAATGGTGAAAAATGAAACCACCCAATATACAATGTATATGACCTGACGCCCCCTTTCGGAACCCTGCTGGCTAACTGTTTTTAAGGCCTGAAAAACGTATAAATCCAGTAAAAAAATGACAAGAGCGATGATCCACCAGCTTGTTGCACTACGCATAGGTTTGGGTTATTTGGGTGATTTTATGCCAAAATCGTTTGGAAAAAGGCAAAATTACCCCTTTTTTAGCCGTTTTTAGGGAAATTTGACAAGGGGTTACTGCTACAACAAAGTATGGATAAGATTGTTTCAAAAGATGTAGCTGAAAGCTTATTTTTGGCAACTTACAAGCAATAAATATTATGGCGAGAATTATAGGCGTAGCCAATCAGAAAGGAGGCGTGGGCAAAACAACCACTGCTATCAACGTAGCGGCAAGTTTGGCTGTTTTAGAATTTAAAACCCTTCTTGTAGATGCCGACCCTCAGGCAAATAGCACCACAGGTGTTGGATTTGATTTGCACAACATCACGAGCAGTTTATATGATTGTATGGTAAACAATGCAACCGCGGGCGATGTGATTTTAAAATCGGAAGTACCCAACCTAGATTTAATTCCTTCGCACATAGATTTAGTAGGTGCCGAAATTGAAATGATCAATTACCCGAACAGAGAAAATGTGATGAAAGGTATTTTAGATGCCGTTCGTGATAAGTATGATTTTATCATTATCGATTGCTCTCCATCGCTTGGATTAATTACTGTTAATTCTTTGGTTGCTGCCGATAGTGTGATTGTTCCTGTTCAGTGCGAATTTTTTGCATTAGAAGGCTTAGGCAAATTGTTAAATACGATTAAAATTGTTCAGAGCAGGTTAAATCCAGCACTTCAAATAGAAGGCATTTTAATGACCATGTATGATGGCCGTTTACGCTTGAGCAATCAAGTGGTAAGCGAAGTGCGCAGGCATTTTGATGAAATGGTTTTTGATACCATCATCCACCGCAATACCAGATTAAGTGAATCACCAAGTGTAGGGAAGCCAGTTATTTTGTATGATGCCGACAGCAAGGGCACCATCAACTATTTAAACCTTGCGAAAGAAATTCTTCAAAATAACGGGATGACAAAAATTTCTAACGAAGAAAGAATTATAGAATAACATGAGTAGCCCTAAAAATAACAAAGACATGATAGGCAAAGGACTCCGTTCTTTGTTATCCAACATAGATGCAGAATATAAAACGCCTAAAGGCCAAGTGCAACCTGCATATGCAGAGCAGGCAGTTGCCACCAGTAAAATTGCACTCGCCGATATTCAAATCAATCCCAAGCAACCACGCCGCGATTTTGATGAACAGGCTTTACATGAACTTGCCGAGTCTATAAAAATTCATGATGTTATTCAACCCTTAACGGTTTCTAAATTAGCCTCTGGTAAATATCAACTTATTGCGGGTGAGCGCAGGTTTAGAGCGTCTAAAATGGCTGGCCTGAAAGAAGTGCCAGTATATGTAAGACAAGCCAACGACCAACAATTATTAGAGTGGGCTTTACTTGAAAATTTACAAAGAGAAAATTTAAATGCCATCGAAATTGGCATCAGCTATAAGCGCATGATGGATGAGCTCTCTTACACCCAAGAGCAGGTAGCAGAGCGTATGGGTAAAGAAAGAAGTACCGTATCCAATTATATCCGTCTTTTAAAATTACCGCCCGATTTACAACTCGCTATTAGAAGTGGTAAAATATCAATGGGTCATGCAAGAGCGCTGGTTAATATTGATACCATTGATAGACAGCTTTTTGTTTTTAAAGAAATCATCCAAAAAAGTTTAAGCGTTAGACAAACCGAAGAACTGGTACGCAAAATGTACCTCGCACAAAAACCTGCAGGTGCCAAAGACAATAAATCTAGCCTCCCTGCTGCTTATAAAAAAATTGAAGACAATTTATCTTCGCATTTTTCTACAAAAGTAAAAATGACCCATTCTAAAAAAGGAACAGGCAGCATTACCATCGAGTATTTTTCGTTAGACGAATTAAATAAAATACTGGATGCCATGAACGTAACGGTAAATTAAAATGACAGGTGCAAAAAAGTTAATCTTTTTTTTCATTGGCTGCATATTTTTTTGCAGTGCGGAGTTGAGTGCGCAAAAAAAGGACTCAATTGCTTTAAAAAATAAGCGCAGCTTTTTTAAAAAAGACACCAGTGCTTTAAAAAATAAGCCCAGCTTTATAAAAAAAGACACCGCACTTTTAATAAGTGATACGGTTGTCAAATTAAAATTCCGTCCTCAAGTAGCTACCCGCAGAGCCGCTATTTTACCAGGCTGGGGGCAAGCCACCAATAAAGAATATTGGAAAATCCCCATTGTATATGGCGTTTTAGCAATCCCAACTGCCTTGTACTTTTACAATGACAATTGGTATAGCAAAACTAAATATGCTTATGAAGCAAAATTTAAAGCACAAGCCCCTACCCTCGATAGTTCGGGCCTGGCTGGCATTGACCCACAATTAAAAAATTTAGGACTCGCTTCATTACAATCTTACCGCAACACATTTAGAAGAGATAGAGACTATTCGATTTTATATTTTATATTGGCTTGGGGACTTCAAGTAGCCGATGCAACTGTTTTTGCCCACCTCAAACAATTTGATGTTTCTGATGATTTATCTTTACAAGTAAAACCACAGTTCAATCCAAACACTAGAACACCTGGCCTAGGGCTCGTTTTTAATTTTAAAGAACCATCAAAAAAAATATTTACTACAAAATAAAGCAAGCATGAATATTGCACTCGTTGGATACGGAAAAATGGGTAAAGCCATAGAAGAAATTGCAATAGCAAAAGGTCATACTATTGGATTAAAAATTGATTTGGATAACGCTGCTGACTTAAACGCACAAAATGTTGCAGGTATTGATGTGGCCATCGAATTTACCGGACCGCACAGTGCATTTGATAATGTCATGAAATGTTTAACATTAGGCGTACCTGTGGTATGTGGGTCTACAGGTTGGCTAGAAAATTATGAAAAAGCAAAAGCATTTTGCGAGGCCCAAAACGGTACCCTTATTTATGCAAGCAATTTTAGTATTGGCGTGAATTTGTTTTTTGAAATCAATAAGACACTTGCCGCTCTTATGAGTAAGCACCCAAGCTACGAGGTAAGCTTACATGAAATTCACCACACACAAAAAAAAGATGCCCCGAGCGGAACTGCTATAACCCTTGCAGAGCAGGTGATAGCAGCGATGCCTAATAAAACAAAATGGGTAAATGAAGCAACTGGTGTAGCATCAGATGTAGTGATTACATCGGAGAGAATTGATCCCGCCCCTGGCACACACACCACTACCTATGCATCAGCAATCGACACCATAGAAATTACACATACGGCACACAACCGAAAAGGATTTGCAGGAGGTGCTGTATTAGCTGCCGAATTTGCAGCTACACACAAAGGAATTTTTTCAATGAAAGAAGTTTTAGGACTATAAATACATCAATATGAATCAGCCCTTCTTAACAGAATTATTTAAAGATCAATCGTACAATAAAAATCAGTTTTTTTTAATTGCAGGACCATGTGTGGTAGAAAGTGAAGAGCTGGTAATGGAAATTGCAGATAAAGTAAGTGGTATTTGCAAAAACCTTGGTATTGCCTATGTGTTTAAAGCCAGTTACCGCAAAGCCAATCGTACTAGTGCCAATTCTTTTACCGGCATTGGTGACGACAATGGTCTTGATCTTATCAAAAAAGTAGGTGCTACTTATAAATTACCTACTACTTCAGATATTCATGCCCACGACGAAGCTGCGATGGCTGCTCAGTACATAGATATTTTACAAATTCCAGCATTCCTTTGCCGCCAAACAGATTTGTTAATTGCTGCTGCTCAAACAGGTAAAATTGTAAACGTAAAAAAGGGCCAGTTTTTAAGTGGTGCTTCTATGAAATTTGCAGTTGATAAAATTAAACTAGCAGGCAACAACAATATCATGTTAACAGAGCGTGGTAATACTTTTGGATATCAAGACTTGGTGGTAGATTATAGAAATATTCCTGCCATGAAAGAAAACAATGTGCCTGTTATTATGGATTGCACGCACTCACTTCAACAACCCAATCAAACGAGTGGCGTAACAGGTGGCAACCCACATTTAATTGAAACGATTGCCAAGGCAGCCATTGCGACTGGGGCCGACGGATTATTTATTGAAACACACCCTAATCCAGCAGTTGCTAAAAGTGATGGTGCCAATATGCTACCGCTTCATTTACTGGAACCTTTACTTGAAAAATTAGTGAGATTAAGAGAGGCCGTAATTTAAGACCAAATAAAGTCTACCAATTATTTAACGGATTTCTTTTACCCGCCAAAATGTACCGCTTGATGTTCATCCAAAAAGCGAGTATCATATAAATTATAACCGGTGATCCGAGGGTTAAAAAACTGATATAAATAAACCACATTCTTATGCGGGACGTAGCAATACCGAGCCTTTCACCCATAGCATTACAAACGCCAAAAGCCCTTAATTCTACAAATTCCCTCAATTTTTGAATCATAGCGGTGCTTTTTTAACAAGTCTATGGCAATTTAGGGGATTTCTCTTAAAGAAACTCTTTTGAGCACCCCTCTTTTTTTCGTAATTTTGCAGCAGATTTTTAAAAATCAATTCAACCACTTTAAATACAGAATGTTATGGCTTTTGACATTGAAATGATCAAGAAAGTGTACGCAGAAATGCCTGCAAAAATTAATGCAGCTAGAAAGGCACTTGGAAGACCCTTAACCCTTTCAGAAAAAATTCTTTTTTCACACTTACATGGAGATCAATCTCCAAGTAATTTTGAAAGAGGCGGTTCTTATGTAGACTTCGCGCCAGACCGCGTTGCGATGCAAGATGCTACTGCTCAAATGGCATTGTTACAGTTTATGCAAGCAGGTCGTCCAAAAGTTGCAGTACCTAGTACCGTGCATTGCGACCACTTAATTTCTGCAAAAGTAGAAGCCAAACAAGATTTACAAGTAGCAACAACAGAGAGTAAAGAAGTGTATGACTTTTTAGCTTCTGTTTCTAATAAATATGGCATCGGTTTTTGGAAACCAGGTGCAGGTATTATTCACCAAGTAGTTTTAGAAAACTATGCGTTCCCTGGAGGAATGATGATTGGTACCGATTCACACACCGTTAACGCGGGTGGTTTAGGCATGCTCGCCATTGGCGTAGGTGGTGCAGATGCTTGTGATGTGATGGCAGGTCTTGCTTGGGAATTAAAATGGCCTAAACTTATTGGTATTAAATTAACAGGAAAATTAAATGGTTGGACTGCACCAAAAGATGTGATCCTAAAAGTAGCAGGTATCTTAACCGTTAAAGGTGGTACGGGTGCGATTGTAGAATATTTTGGGGAAGGTGCAACGAGCATGAGTTGTACAGGTAAAGGAACCATTTGTAATATGGGTGCCGAAATTGGTGCAACTACTTCTACATTTGGTTACGATGCTAGCATGAGCCGTTATTTATCTTCTACAGGCCGTGCCGATGTTGCTGCACTTGCTGATGGTATTGCAGAGCATTTAACTGCAGACGCAGAAGTATATGCAAATCCAGAAAAATATTTTGATCAAGTGATTGAAATCGATTTAAATACTTTAGAGCCACACTTAAACGGACCTTTCACACCAGATTTAGCAACGCCTATTTCTAAAATGAAAGAAGTAGCTGCTGCAAACGGCTGGCCTACCACTGTAGAAGTTGGTTTAATTGGTAGCTGTACCAACTCTTCATACGAAGACATTAGCCGTGCAGTAAGCCTTGCTAAACAAGTAGCACAAAAAGGGCTTACCACAAAGGCCGAATACATGATTACACCAGGTTCTGAGCAGGTAAGATATACGATCGAAAGAGATGGTTTCTTAGACGTGTTTAGTCAAATTGGTGCGAAAGTATTTGCAAACGCTTGTGGACCTTGTATTGGTATGTGGGAGCGCGTTGGTGCAGAGAAAAAAGAAAAAAATACCATCGTACATTCTTTCAATAGAAATTTTGCAAAGCGTGCCGATGGCAACCCTAACACTTTTGCATTTGTTGCATCTCCAGAAATTGTTACAGCGCTTGCGATTGCAGGTGATTTAACGTTCAATCCATTAACGGATACCTTAACCAACGATAAAGGCGAACAAGTAAAATTAGACGCCCCTACTGGAGACGAATTACCAGTAAAAGGTTTTGCCGTAGAAGATGCAGGCTACCAAGCTCCTGCGATAGATGGTTCTAGCGTTGTTGTTGCAGTAGATCCAGCATCTAAGCGTTTACAATTATTAGATCCTTTTGCTGCATGGGAAGGCACCGATTTAAAGGCACTAAAATTATTAATTAAGGCTAAAGGAAAATGTACCACAGACCATATTTCTATGGCAGGTCCATGGTTAAAATTCCGTGGTCACTTAGATAATATCTCTAACAACATGCTCATTGGTGCAGTTAACTTTTTCAATGAAAAAACAGACAGCGTTAAAAATCAATTAACAGGTGCATTTGATACGGTTCCAAATACTCAAAGAGCTTACAAAGCGGCAGGTATTGGTACCATTGTAGTGGGTGACGAAAACTACGGAGAAGGAAGTTCTCGTGAGCACGCTGCGATGGAACCTCGTCATTTAGGTGTACGTGTGGTATTAACAAAATCATTTGCACGTATCCACGAAACAAACCTTAAAAAACAAGGTATGTTAGCGTTAACTTTCGCAAACAAAGCAGACTACGATAAAATTCAGGAAGATGATAGTATCGATGTAATTGGCTTAACAAGCTTTACACCAGGTACACCGTTAACTTTAGTGTTAACACACAAAGACGGAACCACTGATGCTATCGAGGCTAACCATACTTACAACCAACAACAAATTGAGTGGTTTAAAGCTGGTGGCGCATTAAATATTATTAGAAAGCAGGTTGCTGGATAATGGTTTTTTCTAGGCTTTTTTAGAAATTTAAAGCCTAGAAAACCACCTCTAAAGATTTACAAAAACCCTCTGAAAATTCCAGAGGGTTTTTGTTTTTTAATAACCCCTGATATTTTTTAACTTTAAGCTATGATAAAAACAGCACTTGTTTCTTTTGGCATGAGTGGTCGTGTGTTCCACGCGCCATTTATAGACTTGAATCCAAATTTTATACTGGCGGGCTCTTGGGAACGCGCTTCTAAAAATATACAATCCGTATATCCGGGCGTTACATCCTATGCATCTTACGAAGAAATCTTAACCGACCCTAGTATCGATTTAGTAGTTGTTAATAGCCCAAACGATACACACTTTGCTTACACCAAGCAAGCCTTACTTGCCGGCAAGCATGTAGTGGTAGAAAAATCATTTACAGTTACCGTAGAAGAGGCCGAAGAACTTGCTGCACTTGCAGTGCAGCAACAAAAAATATTAACAGTGTATCAGAACAGACGTTTTGATGCTGACTTTTTAACGATACAAAAACTCATTGCACAAAATAAAATTGGAAGTTTATTGGATGTTCAAATTTCTTACGAACGTTACCGCACCACCCTTAGTCCTAAAGTGCACAAAGAGCAACCAACCCCAGGCGCTGGCGTATTACTGGATTTAGGACCACACCTTGTAGATCAGGCCATTCAACTTTCGGGTATGCCTTTGGCTGTGTTTGCAGACCTTCGCATCACAAGATCCGTATCGGTGGTGGATGATTATTTTACACTCCTATTATACTACCCTACCCACCGCATACTACTAACAAGCGGCATGGTGTTTATGCAGCAAGGGCCTGGCTATAAAATATATGGAACCAAAGGCTGTTTCATAAAAAACAGATCCGATGTGCAAGAAGATTTATTATTGGCAGGTCAAAAACCAGGTGGTGAAAACTGGGGAAAAGAAGATCCTAAAAATTATGGCACCCTAAGTACCGATACAGATGGGGTAATTACAAATACTATCATAGAAAGTGAGCGTGGCGATTACGGCAAATATTATGAAGCAGTAGCAGCAGCCATTTTAGAAAATAAACCAGTGCCCGTTACCCCACAAGAAGGCATTAACATTATGAAAGTACTGGTAGCTGCTAAAAAAAGTTACGAAACAAAACAAGTGGTTCATTTATAAACCCCTGTATGGCGCATCCGTTTATTATTCAAATAAAAAAAGAGTTTGCAGCGTGTGCGAATGCTTCAAAAGCAGCAGGCGCCAAAGCATACCTGTTGCATCAGTTTGAATTTTATGGACTGCAAACTCCAGAGCGTCGAAGTATTTGCAAGGCTTTTTACAAAAACTATCCAGTAACAAGCCACACAGAACTATCAAGCATTATCAAAGAAGCTTTTAATGAACCACAGCGGGAGCTGCACT
>JBIIZN010000159.1:0-4151 GCA_044346275.1 Sediminibacterium sp. | reverse complement strand
CCAAACAAGTGAAGGGTAGATTGCCCTAAGCCACCAAGGTGTTTTTACGAGGTACATGTGGCAAATATAAATCTTATCTTTGCGCCATGAACAAAAGAGTACGTGTCCGTTTTGCGCCCTCCCCAACAGGAGGCTTACACCTGGGTGGGGTAAGAACCGTTTTATTCAATTACTTGTTTGCCAAAAAACATGGTGGCGACTTTATATTACGTATCGAAGACACCGACCAATCCAGATTTGTACCCGGTGCTGAAGAATATATTATTCAAACACTGAATTGGTGTGGAATGACACCGGATGAAAGCCCGCTGGTAGGTGGCCCTTACGCGCCTTACAGACAAAGTGAACGAAAAGAAAATTACAAACAGTATGCTACGCAGCTCATTGAAGCGGGCCATGCTTATTATGCATTTGATACGCCTGCCGAAATTGAGGAAATGCGTAATCATTTTAAAACGCCCGAAAATCCTTCGCCACAATACAACCATGCGGTTCGTGCTAAAATGCGCAACTCATTATCACTTGATGCAGCAGAAGTTGCAGCATTATTAGAGGCGGGTACACCCTATGTTGTACGCATCAAAATGCCTGATAACGAAGACGTTTCTTTTACAGATATGATTAGAGGTGAAGTTTCTTTTAATACATCGCAAGTAGATGATAAAGTATTATTAAAAGCCGATGGTATGCCTACTTATCACTTAGCAGTGGTAGTAGATGATTACCTCATGAAAATTAGTCATGCATTTAGAGGAGAAGAATGGCTTCCATCTGCACCTGTACATATATTATTATGGAAATATTTAGGTTGGATAAGTGACATGCCACAATGGGCGCATTTACCACTTATTTTAAAGCCCGACGGACACGGAAAGTTAAGCAAAAGAGATGGAGACCGTTTAGGATTTCCAGTATTTGCGATGGATTGGACCGATCCAAAAACAAATGAAAAAGCAATAGGTTTTAAAGAGCGCGGATTTTTACCAGAAGCATTTGTAAACTTATTAGCGGTGCTTGGTTGGAACGATGGTACCGATCAGGAAATTTTTAGTATAGCGGAGTTAATTAAAAAGTTTTCGATAGACCGTGTGCACAAAGGCGGTGCAAAATTTGATTACGAAAAAGCAAAATGGTTTAACGCAGAATGGATTAAAAACGCAGATAATACTAATTTAGCAGGTCTTGTACAGCCTTATTTTGATGAGGCTGGCATTAAAGCACAGGATCAAACTTATTTAGAAAAAATAATTGGCATCACTAAAGAGCGTTGCATTTTATTACCAGACTTTGTTACACAAGCGGGTTTTTATTTTACCGCACCAACACAAATAGACACGGCATCAATTGCACCTAAGTGGGATGTTAATAAAAAGAATTTCTTTGAAGCACTTTGCGTGGCTTTTGAAAATTCAAATAGCAATGATCCACTACAATTAGAAAATATTTTTAAAGAATTAACCGCTACCCATGGGTTAAAACCGGGCGAACTTATGTTACCGATGCGCATTATGTTAGTGGGCGGTAAATTTGGACCTGCCGTATTTGAAATAGCTGCTAACATTGGTGTTGCTGATGCCGTAACCAGAATTAAACATGCTTTAACTTTACTATAAAGTTTCAATTATCATTAATTAAATAACTTGCAACCTATGAGCCAAACAAAACGTCCCATTCGTGTTCTTGTTGCCAAAGTTGGCCTTGACGGACATGATAGAGGTGCTAAAGTAATAGCGACTGCACTGCGCGACGCAGGTATGGAAGTTATTTATACCGGACTTAGACAAACCCCCGAAATGGTGGTGAATGCAGCACTTCAAGAAGATGTAGACGCCATTGGCGTGAGCATATTAAGCGGTGCGCACAACACGGTATTTACAAAAATTATGGGGCTATTAAAAGAAAAAGGAATGAATGACGTGCTTGTTACAGGAGGCGGCATTATTCCAGAAGCAGACATACAAAACTTACAAAATCTTGGCGTAGGTAAACTTTTTGCGCCAGGCACACCTACCACAGCTATTGCAGCCTACATTCAAGAATGGGTTGCTACACACCGAAATTTTTAACCATGTACACAACACTACTTACCAATAACGACAATGGTATTTTTACCATCACCATTAACAGACCTGAAAAACTAAATGCCTTAAATGGCCAAGTCATTGCAGAGTTAGAAGCTGTGATGTATGAAGTATACACCAACCCGGCAATCAAATCAGTTTTAATTACAGGTGCAGGCGAAAAATCATTTGTAGCAGGTGCCGATATTTCAGAATTTATTGGTGCAGGATCTGCAGGTGGTAAAACACTTGCACGTAGAGGTCAAGATTTATTTTTTAAAATAGAAAACTGTCCAAAAGTAGTGATTGCCTGTGTAAATGGTTTTGCACTGGGTGGCGGTTGTGAACTAGCCATGGCTTGTCATTTTAGAATTGCTTCTGAAAATGCAAAATTTGGTCAACCAGAAGTAAACCTTGGCATTATGCCAGGTTATGGTGGTACGCAAAGACTGGTACAACTCATTGGTAAAGGCAGAGCCCTCGAATTAATGCTTACAGGCGGCATGATTGACGCTTCTGCTGCATTTGCATCGGGTCTTGTAAACCATGTAGTAATGCCGGATCAGTTAGTTAATAAAGCAAAAGAAATTGCTGCCGTAATACAAAGCAAGGCTCCTGTTGCCGTTGCAAAATGTATAGAAGCTGCTAACGCAGTACACAACGAAGCACTCAACGGATTCGAGACAGAATTAAATGCCTTTAGCGCCTGCTTTGATACAACAGATATGGTAGAAGGCACTACTGCTTTTTTAGAAAAGAGAAAGCCCGTTTTTACTGGGAAATAACCTTTGTTGATTTAATTGGATCCGCCACCGGATGTTCTGCTGTAAAATTGTAACCCATTAAATTTGCAATGGTTTGTGCAAACTGTTTTTGATAGTATTGCGCAGGCGTTTTCACCTCTCCAAGCGCTGGTGTGTTAGGCCCCATAACTGCCAGCCAAATTTGACTAGCCCCTTCAATTTTATCGCCATGGCTGGTCCACTTTTCTTTAACCACATCGCCTCTTCCATGATCGGAAGTAATCAATAAAGTGGTGTTGTTTTTATACTGCGGATCCGATTGTACAAAATTCCAAATTTCTTCTAACCATTTGTCCAATTGATTCGCGGCGTTTAAATAAGATTTGTATTTACCTGCATGTGACCACTCATCTGTTTCTCCGTAGGCAATATATAATACGCGTGGCTTTCTGTTTTTCAACGTTTCTATGGCATTAAAATGTGTAAATACATCGTAACACTCCTCGGCCCAAGGGCGGTAACTTTGCTGGTGTAATTGATTTAAAAGTTTTTCGTTAGCTGTTAAATTTTTAAAGCCAAGGGTGTCATATGCTGCTGTAACAGGCACTCCTGAGCCTTTCTCATTTAAAATTCTATTAAACGCTTCCCAAGCACTAAATGCAAATACTTTTCCTTTGAGTTCAGGTTGTGCATTAAAAAAACCTAAAACGGTTGTGTTTGGATTTGCAGGATGCTCATTGCTATTGATGCGCGGATCTACATAACCTGTAAATATTTCTGAATAACCAGGATACGAAAACCAGTGTGGATTTTCGGTATTTATATTGTTACCAAACAAACGGTTGCCATATACCTGTCCTTTTGTTGCAATGGTATTCCAAAAAAATGGCATTATTTTTTCTCTACGCTCCTGCATGGTAGCACCGCCGTACTTTTTAATAAGTCCTAAACTATCTCCTTCGTTAAATTGTTTTTGCCTCGCAATGGTATCGTCCATACCCTTAAATAAATCCTGCCAACGAAACCCATCGGTGGTAACAATAATAATGTTTTGAGGCTTTTGCGCATGGGCCGCTACAGAAAGCGCTAAACATAAAACAAAGAGTAGTTTTTTCATAGTTTTTTGTTAAAAGGTATACCCTAAAATAAGCAAAAATGTAGCGCCTACACCCTTACCTTTGCAAAAGATAACTATTAGCTAATAATTACTAAAATAGTAACCATGGAATTTAGAATTGAGAAAGACACAATGGGGGAAGTAAAAGTACCTGCAGGCGTGTATTGGGGCGCTCAAACACAGCGCAGTATCGAAAATTTTAAAATAGCAGCGGACATCAACCGCATGCCC
>JBIIZN010000042.1:0-13583 GCA_044346275.1 Sediminibacterium sp. | reverse complement strand
GAAAAGGAGGATTTATGTTTATTCACAATGAAAAAGTGAGTAAAACATACCACATTAAAGAGCGGATGTTATTAGAAGTAGCAAAAAGTATTGATATCGCGTACCAACTATGCGATGTATTTATTGAACATGGAGTTGAAATGGAAATTCATGCAGACATAAATACCAGTCCCCAATTTAAAAGTAATGATGCACTCAAAGAAAGTATGGGATATATACTGGGTATGGGTTTTGCCTTTAAAGTTAAACCCCAAGCTTTTGCAAGTAGTTGTTGTGCAGATAGAATTGTAAACTAATTAGTAATCTTATAAATCAAGTAATTATGAGAAAGAATAAGAATTCCAACATTGGAAAATTTTATCTAATCATGGATAACAATAAAAATCAAATTACTACACTAGAGCCTGTAAAATATACCACTGATGGGATCTTGCTCAAACCGCAATTTGGATTCGAGATTAAAAATGATGTAGATAAACCATACCTGGATAATAAATCAAATAACGAAGAAGAATTAATGTTTGATAGTAGCGATCTGTCTATAGAAGAAAGCTATCAAGAGATTTTAAAGGAGTTAAGCTTACACAAATAGTTGATTGATTTTTGTAAACTAGTTGCTGTAAATTAAGTACAGTTAGTATATTGAGTAATATATCTTAGAAATGAAATTATTACTCAGTACCACTTTATTTTTATCTGTTTTGTTTGGAGTACCCCTTTTAAACGCCCAAACTAATGAATATACTGTTGCCAAAGACAATTCCACAAAATACCATAGCATTCAAGAAGTACTGAACATCATCCCATCGGGCAACAAAGCAACGGTAAAAATTTATATTAAGGCGGGTGTGTATGACGAGGTGGTAGTGGTTGATGCCAGTAAATCAAACATCACCCTCATTGGTGAAGACGTAAATAATACCATCATCAATTTTAATAACCATGCTGGTGTTAAAACACCGGATGGAGATACACTAAACACTTGGACCTGCGCTACTGTTTTTGTGTATGGAAACGATTTTCAGGCACAAAACATCACATTTAGCAATCAGGCTGGATTTACTGCGGGGCAAGCCGTGGCAGTAAGGGTAGAAGGCAACAGGGCTAGTTTTTTTAACTGCAAAATGGTGGGGTTTCAGGACGTTTTGTTTTTAAGCGGTAACGGGGTAAAGCAATATTTTAAAGATTGTTACATAGAAGGCACTACCGATTTTATTTTTGGAGCCGCCACATCTGTTTTCGAAGACTGTCATATTCACAGCAAAAAAAATTCACACGTAACGGCGGCATCTACCAATTCGATTATCCCATTTGGCTTTGTATTTAAGCGCTGTAAACTAACTTCAGACAGTACAATAAATAAAGTTTCACTGGGAAGGCCCTGGTCACCAACAGCGAGTGTTACGTATCTAGATTGTTGGATGGATAAACATATTATTGAGGAGGGATGGAATAATTGGAAAAATCCAGCCAACGAATTAACAGCTAGATATGCCGAGTTTAATAGCACAGGACCCGGTGGTAGTGCACAAAAAAGAGTTTCTTGGTCTAAACAATTAACGAGTGAGCAAGCACTGGGATATAGTAATGAGAAAATTTTAGGAGCTTGGCGTCCTAGTAAAAAATAAATTACTTTTTAGATTTTATACTCATACCTTTTTTCCAAAAACTAAAAAAAGAAGGATAATATCCTTGGGTAATAGGAAACATCCAATCTCTACTATCTTTTATACCCGGATAATATTCAAACGCCGGATGTTCTTTTGAAATAAATGCATTTGAAATGGTAAGGTCCGTGTTTTTATATTGACTCACTAAACTATCTACTTCACCTACATAAATTTCAATACCTGGAATATTTTTTGAAAGGTTAATTATAAAATTGATCACTTTATCACTCACAGGATATTTATTAAAATGCGAAGGCTCTAAAATCAACACACGATTTACGGATTCATTTGCACGCCATAGTGGATCTAGATTATAGCTGTTATATAAAAGTGTTGGCTTACTAGTATCAAGTTTTGGTACTGCTGTTTGTGGCAAATTGGTAACAAATGCTGGCGTGCTAGTTGCCTCTAATGTTTCAGGTACAGGCATTGTAGCAATATGCTCATAACTATCATCTAAAAAAGTATGCCGCTGATTTGAAGATGTATATTTATTAATATTTTCTTGGTTGCAGTAATATTTTTTTGAAGAAAAGCTCCCTGCTACCCACTGCCAACTACAACTATTACTTGCAAGGTCGCCATCTAACAAATGATAGTACATCCATGTTGCAGGCGCCAACCAGTGTGCTTTTGCATTATTACACACCATCGATGCGAGGTACATTCTAATGTGATTATGTAGGTATCCTGTTTTGTAAAAAGTATTGATGTGCGCATCGATTGTTTCAATACCCGTTGCTGCACCAATAACGGCATTAGGTATGCGAGTATGTAAAAAATCTGGTTGAGTTTGTTTTAAATCAGAAAATATTAATTGTTTTTTTACTTGCCATACCCGCTGATAATATTCGCGCCATGCTAGTTCTTGTAAAAACTTTTCTATCTCGTAAGGTTTATATCCTTTTTGCAAAACGGCTTCTTTAACTTGCTGAACGCTAATGACGCCTCTAGATAAATATGGAGACAAATAGGTTACATCGCCAGTAATAAAATTTCTTGTTTTGGCATACTTTATAGGATTGATTGCATTGATGCGCTCAACAACCAAATCATAAGTAGTAGGAAACATATTTAGATCATTAAGGCTTTGCATATTCGAGTCTTTGAAGTAATTGCGTGGTATGATAGCTATCCTGACCGGTACTGGTAATGGAACCCGCTTTTTCAATATCTAAAAATCCATCCTCCGACAAACAATGATCCGGAAAATGAATCCATTTTATTTCGCCAATAACCATGCTTGTTTGATTGATACTAATCTCTATTCGTTCTTTGAATTCCATACCTATTTGAATGTGGCTCTCTGCTACAAAAGGTGCCACAAACCCTTCTTGAAATAGGGGGGTTAACTGCGTAGCATCAAATTCCGACATAGTTTTAGGATAGCGCGCCGATGTTTGGTGCGCCTGCTCATACATATTTTGATGTATATGGTTAATGGTGTAATGGCCCGTTTCCATAATATTTGAAAGTGTGTGGCGCTCTACCGAATCGGGGCGCATGATAAAACCAAGTAGCGGTGGATTGGATCCAAGATGAACAATAGAACTAAATATGGCTAAATTGGTTTGTCCCTGCGTATCTATTGTGCCAATGAGCGCAACGCTTCTAAAGCCACTGATGCTATTGATTAGCTGGGCTCTTTTTCGCTGCTCCATATCCATTATTTGAGCATTACTTAATGTGGTGTTCATATATTACTATATATCTAATGATTTTAAATAATTATCTGCTGCGTGCAGGTGTGCATTTCTTTTTTCTTCGGGCATTTTATCAAATGTTTTTACGAGCATACCAATTCGTGGATTTTGTAAAAAGAAATCACGGTGTACATGCATAAACCGCCAAAATAAACCATCCCAAATAGGTTGCCATGAACTTTTTTCGTAATCACTCATTTTTGATAAATAATTACTGCCACTAATGTAAGGTTTGGTGGTCATGAGCCCGCCATCTGCAAACTGAGTCATACCATACACATTGGGCACCATCACCCAGTCGTATGCATCAATAAACATTTCCATAAACCACTTATGCACTTCGTCCGGATCAAATTCACACAATAACATAAAATTACCAAGTACCATCAGTCTTTCTATATGATGCGCATAGCCCGTTTTCAAAATCTTTTTGATGGTACTGTCGATAGGTGCTATGCCGGTATCACCCGTCCAAAAAGTTTTAGGTATTTTCCTTTTAAACTGCCAGTAATTAGTTGTTCGTTGCTTTGTTCCTTCGCGCTCGTAAACAAGTCGTATAAATTCACGCCAGCCAACAATTTGTCTAATAAAACCTTCTAATGAATTGAGCGGAATATTTTTTGCAGCGCCTACACGTATTGCCGCATCCACAATTTGCTGTGGTGTAAGAAGACCAATGTTTAGCATGGGTGATAAAACCGAATGGTATAAAACAGATTCTTTTTGAACAATAGCATCTTCGTAAATCCCAAATTTTTCGAAACGTTCATCTAAAAATCGATCAAGCCATTTTTCGGACTCTACAAAATCAATAGTAAATAAATGTTGCTTACCTATGTCTCCATAATTATTAGGAAAGTTTTTTTGAACATACCGCTCCGCTTCAATTATAAAATCATTATCTGTGCTCACTGGGAGTTCTGGAACTATTTCTTTTTTAGGAAATTTAGCGCGGTTCTCTGCATCAAATGTCCATTTGCCTCCTTCTGGTTTACCGTCCGGCGTTAACAACAAGTTACGCTGCTTTCTTTGGGCAGTATAAAAATCGGTTTGAAAATATTTTTTTTTACTAGCAAAATAATTTTCGGTACTGGCAAGGGTGTTTAAAAAACTTAGACTCTCTGAAACCTGTAAAGCTATATTGCTAGATGTACAGGCTTTTTTTATACGCCTAGTAAGCAAATAATCTACAGGATCAATTATATCAATTGCCGTATATTTTTCTTTTGCTAAATAACTAATGAGCAGCCTGCAATCATGGAGCGCATCTGTACTATCAACATATTGTACCTGATAGCCTTCTTGTAACAGATACTGCTCATAGGCTTTCATAGAAGCTCTATGAAGCACAAGCTTTTCCTTATGGAAAGAATATTGTGTGAAAAAGAGATGCTCTTCCACTAAATAGTGACGCTTGTTTTTATCCAGCATTTCCGAGTTTTTAAAAAGCTGGTGCGGAAAAATAATAACGGCTTGCCTTGACATACCTGTTAAACAAGCCAGTACAAATAATGTTGAAGGGTATACAAACTATTTTGCACGTGGATACGTTACTTGTCTTTAAATACTAGAACAAATTTGATCTTCATCATATTGTCTGTTTTTACAAAGAGTAAGCTGGGTCTTTCTACATTATAAGATTCAAGTAGAACAGGAAATTCACCTTCATACAACCATTGGTTGTTTTCTTTTTTAGCCTTAGCAACAAATTGAATTTCTTTGGTAACACCGTGAAATTGTAATTTACCTGTTGTTATGATGTCGGCGCCATTGTATTTAATACTGGTGCTACTAAACGTAATATTAGGTAGTGTTAGCGCATCCAAAACTTCAATCATATGGCTATCTCTACTTGATAGGCCACTATTAAAACTGCTTACTTTTGCCAGTACAGAAATTTGTTCTAATTTATCGCCGTTCCATTTGCTTGCTACATTCACCTGCTTGCTGGTTCCATCCCAAGCATGCAATTTGTGTTTCATGGTGTATGTAATACTAGAGCTTGTTACATCATACGTAGGTGCCTGAAAAAATACAGACATTAGTAGGTTTAAAATAATATAGTGTAGCATCATTTAAAATTTAATAACAACAAGCGCTGTTGCCAAACTCGCAAAACTTACATACGCTGCTGCACGGTGATAAGGTTTTAAAGAAATATTGTCTTCGATTTGGGAGCCAAGTATATTGGTTGCAATCATGCCCGATAAATGAAGCACCGCAAGCCATTTATGCAAACGAATAGAGGTGATTTTTTTATCCCTGTTAAACGCCGAAGGTGGGGCAAAAAGGCCGTTTAAAGCAGTAAATCCATAAGTTAGGTTAACAGCCATTCCTACATTTTCATGAAGCTCTCTTACTTTATAATCTCCTTTATAAAGCTTGCTTCCAATGATTCCTTGTGCGAGCATGCCACCAATTGTTACAAATCCACCAATTTGGTGTAATTGCAACATCGTTCGTCGAATTTTAAGATCCATTTTCCTATTAGCTACTAAATCGTTACCGCTATATCTATTTTTTAATAAGCCACCCGTACCCCACAAAACCCGCTGGGTAAATAGCATTTTAGCAGGCGGTTGTATTAAACTTGAATCTACATTATTAGCACTGATTAGTTGTTGCAATAAAGAGTCCGATTGAGCAGCTACCTGTTGCGCGCAAAATAAACAACCCACTAAAAAACCTAATAAATACGTTTTAGAAAATTGGATACGCTTATACATACTTAAAAGTTATGATGTGAAAACGGCTTTGTTATTCAATTTACGCATAATCGTTGAAAGCATCCTCATCCATACCCATATCGCCTAGGTTAATCATGCTTCCCATCATATCATTGAATTCAATTTTCCCATCAATCATTTTTTTACTAATGATAGAATAGGATGAAAGGCCGTGTAAAACAAATTCCATCAATAATGCAGATTGCTTTTCGCCGGCTTGCGGAAAATATTTTTTAACAATTCCAAATAAACCATCCACTTTATAGAGTTCGATCATTTTATCGTCATCTTTCATGTCTAAAAACAAATCCAGGTGATTACCCGAATCAAACCATTTTGCAATGGCAGCATACGGATTTTCAGGTTGCTTTTGTTCTGGCGCATTAGCAGCTGATTTTTTTGGTGCCTTGCGTTTTTTTACATCATCCGGGTTTGGAAAATAGGTTACAAATATGGTGCGTATTGACTTATTTAATAAGTTAAGTGCCACTTCGTAAGGACCCTCTTGCTCTCCCTCATATACAAGTTCAATTTTTCCAGTGATGGCCGGAATAATTCCTGATAAATCACTAATCCAAACCTGTGTATTTGATTGACCGTGAATAATAGCCCTGCGCTCTGCACTGCTTACTGCAGCTTCATATGCAGCGATTGTTAATCGTGCACTCACACCGCTTTTTTTATCTACAAATTCATTGGTGCGCGCTTCAAAAGACACTTGTTCGATGAGTCTTTTTATCAGATCACTCACTTCCACTTTTTCTTTTTGTACTGGCAAAATATTTGCTTCCTGCTCGGTAATCGCAAGTGATGTTTCAATCGTTTTAGGATAGTGCGTCAATATCTGACTTTCTATTCGGTCTTTTAATGGGGTAACAATACTTCCTCTGTTGGTATAGTCTTCTGGGTTTGCTGTAAACACAAATAAAATATCAAGAGGCATACGAAGTTTAAAACCTCTAATTTGTATATCACCTTCTTGTAAAATATTAAATAAAGAAACCTGAATTCTTGCCTGTAAATCGGGAAGTTCATTGATTACAAAAATGCAGCGGTTACTTCTTGGAATAATCCCGTAGTGAATTACTTTTTCGTCGGCAAAACTGAGTTTTAAATTAGCAGCTTTAATGGGGTCAATGTCTCCAATTAAATCGGATACGCTAACATCGGGTGTGGCTAGTTTTTCTCCATAACGGGCGCTTTTGTGCACCCAAATTATAGGGGTTTCGTCGCCATGCTCTGCTATTAAGTCAACGGCAAAGCGGCTTAGCGGCTGCAAGGGATCATCATTTACCTCAGATCCGGCAATGGTAGGGATATACTCATCGAGTAAATCCACCATTTGACGCGCCATCCTAGTTTTTGCCTGACCACGGAGTCCTAAAAACAAAATATTATGTCGGCTTAAAAGTGCGCGCTCTACATCGGGTATGACCGTGTCTTCGTAACCTAAAATGCCTTCAAAAGCGTTTTCTTTATTTTGAATACTAGCAATCAAATTATCACGCACTTCGTCTTTAATAGATTTAGACTTGTAGCCCGATTTTTTTAAATCACCTAATGTTACAATTTTTTTTATGTCGATTTTCTTACTCATAATTAATACAAAGTTTTTCTTTTGCCACTTTCAAAATCATTAAAAATAAAACTACCCAAATTGTCAAGTGACGCAAAATAGGCTTTACCATTATTCATCTCCGTAAACTCTTCTACAAACTTTTGCAAATACGGATCTGAAGCAATCATAAATGTTGTAATCGGAATTTTTAATTTCTTACACTGTGCCGCCAGATTAATGCAACGGTTTACCACTTTGCGGTCTAATCCAAAACTATTTTTATAATAACGGCCACCTATTTTTAAACAAGTAGGCTTACCGTCGGTAATCATAAATATTTGCTTATTGGACGTTTTACGTTTGCGGAGTATATCCATCGCTAACTCAAGCCCAGCAACAGTATTGGTATGGTAGGGTCCTACTTGTAAATAGGGAAGGTCTTTAATTTCTACCTGCCATGCATCATTACCAAACACCACAATATCAATGGTGTCTTTTGGATATTTTTTAGTGATAAGTTCACAAAGCGCCATCGCTACTTTTTTTGCAGGTGTGATTCTATCCTCACCATATAAAATCATAGAGTGCGAAATATCAATCATGAGTACCGTTGACGTTTGGGTTTTAAAATCCGCCTCACGAATTACCAAATCATCTTCATGCATCGAAAAGGCATCTACGCCTCTATTGATTTGCGCATTTTTAATGCTCTCTGTAAAATCTATTTGCTCCATCAAATCACCAAACTGAAAAGAGCGGGTATCTGAATTAATATCACCAGTTGGACCCGCTTTGGTGGTACTATGGTTTCCTTGCTTGCCTTTTTTTAGTTTGCCAAAAATTTCTTCCAAACTTTTTTGACGAATGGTTTGTTCGGTTTTTGCAGTAATCGCAAATTTTCCATCTTGTGGATTTTCTTTTAAATAACCGTTTTGCTTGAGGTCTTCAATAAAATCACCCACCCCATACTGGTCATCGGTAAATTTATGGGTTCGGTCTAGTTGATTGAGCCAGTCTAGCGCCTCTGTAGCATCGCCACTGGTGTAATTTAATAGCTGGGTAAAGATGTCAAGCATCTGCTCAAATTTAGATTTTGAGTTTTCGCCAGGTACAAAATTGATGAAACGATGTCCAATCATAGGTATCTAAAGTAACAAATAGTGCGCACTAAAGTTCGTTTTTGTGCATACCAAAGGCTTTGTACATCCTAGAGCGATCAAACATTTTTTCGTTATTAGAGATGAAAATAGCAGCAACACCGTTGCCAATAAAATTAGTAATGGCCCTTGCTTCAGACATAAAGCGGTCCACCCCTAACAGTAAAGCGAGCCCTTCTATTGGAATTACTTTAGTAGCGGTTAAGGTAGAGGCTAATATGATAAACCCACTTCCGGTTACGCCAGCGGCACCTTTTGATGTGACCATTAAAATACCAATGATGGTAATGATTTGCTCCAAACTGAGTTGAATATGAAAAACCTGGGCCAAAAAAATGATGGCCATGGATAAATAAATGGAAGTGCCATCTAAATTAAATGAATAACCAGCAGGGACCACCAAACCTACCACCGATTTATGACAACCCATATGCTCTAACTTTTCAATCAGTGATGGAAGCGCTGCTTCTGAAGAAGAGGTACCTAACACAATGAGTAGTTCGTTTTTGATATAGCCTAAAAATTTCCAAATACTAATTTTATAATAATTTAAAACAGCGCCTAATACTAAAAAAATAAAGAGAGCCATAGTGATATAAACACAGGCCATTAATTTACCAAGCGGCAACAAAGTAGCTACACCATATTTTCCAATGGTAAATGCCATACCGCCAAAAGCACCAATAGGGGCAAGTTTCATTACAAAATGAAGGGCCCTAAAAACGTATTTTGATAGCCAGTATACCTTGGGTAAAATAACTTCTTTGGATTTTAATCTACTAATAACAATACCTGCAAATATTGCAAAAAGTAACACTTGAATGGTAAGGTTGTCTTTAAAAAACTGGACCCATGAAATAGAAACAGATCCGCTGCTATACTTAGAAATATCGTCTTTGGCTACAATGCTGGTATTTACCCCCGAGCCAGGTTCTAACAAATAACCAACCCCAATACCAATTAATAAAGCAAGAGTGGTAATGATTTCAAAATATAAGAGGGCTTTGCCGCCCACTTTTCCTACTTTTTTTAAATCACCCATACCACATATGCCGGTGACCATAGTTAGTAAAATAATAGGATAGATGAATAGTTTAATGGTATCAACAAAATATTTACCAAGGGGCTCCATCGCCTTACCAGTAGCTGGAAAAAAATGACCAACCAATATACCTGCTGTGATAGCAAACAGTACCCAAAAGGTGAGATTGGTTGCGATTTTTTTTATCATATTCACGCACTTAAGGGTTCTACTGTATCACACTGTTTACAATACTTACACAAGACTCGATTTCAGCATCCGTCAATTGCATAATTCTAAATGTCTCACCGTCTTTGTCAAAATAATTATACACCGTAGCATATTTTTTTGGTATGGTGCCCGTAATTTTTTTTATGAAATTTAAAGCAATTAAAAATGTTCCCACCGCCGATGGATGCGAACCATCGGGATGGAATAAATTCATAGCAGGAATGGTTTTTCTGGCCAAATCAAAGCTTGATCCAACGGGTACATTAACCGCATTTTCTGATGCTGCTAATGCATTATAAACTTCATTAATTTTTGATTGGGTTTCTGGCGTTTTTTCTCTAGCCCATGTATTATAGAGGTATGGTTTTGCACCATTAGCACGAATATAATTGCAAAAAAGACGACCATAATTAAGCACGCTGTCTTTATGTTCCAAAGGCCACATACTATTGTCCTGAATGACAACAATGTCAAATTTATTGCTTGCTATGATTTTTTTTGTCTTTAACCCTCTTTCATTATTCCAGTGTTGTCCGAGTGTTGCGGCGCCAATGGTTGATTTTTTACAAATAATTTTTGTGTCTAAACTATCTGTTATTAAACCAATCATTTGAGCCAAATTATTGTAGTAGATATAACTATTCCCTACTAGCAATACACGGACTGTATCTTTTTTTTCTTGCGCAAAACTTTGGCTCGAAATAAAAATACAGATCAATAAAATGGCCTTCCTGCATGTGCTACTAAACTTCATTCTTTGCTTACATTTTACAGGTCTAGAAACCTGGATTTTGAACCATGTTTGGATTGTTTTGAACCTGTGTTACCGGAATTGGTAAAATGGTTCTAACAAAGAAATTAGAAGTGGTTGCTGTATACTGAATAAGCCTTGACGTTGCATTACCACCAGAACTAATTTTTACAAAATTGGTTTGTGTTCTATTTAAATCAAATAGTCGCTGACCTTCAAAGGCAAACTCTTTTCTTCTTTCTACGATAATACTATCTAAATATGCATTAGCAGAAATAGTTCCAGTCGGAAGCGTACCTGATAATTGCGCATTAAATGGTCTGGTTGCAGAAGCAGTATCTCTAGATTTTCTGATAAGGTTAATATCAGTCAAAGAAGTTGTAAGCAAGCTTGGCGTACTATTTGCAACAGCAAGTCTAGCATTTGCTTCACCTCTAATTAAATACATTTCTGCTAATCTCAACACTTTAATGTTTTCCATATAGGTAGAAATGTTGATGTACTTTGTAGGAAGTGGTACATTGGTTTCACCACCCAAAGAGTTTCTATCACCAAGTGCAATAAATGCTCTTCTAATATCGGTAGCAGAATAAGCTTCATACAAACCTCTAAAAGTACTTAGCGTTGTACCGGTACTTCTACTATTCATAGAATTTCTGGTGCCAAGCATTTCTCCATATCCTTGTTGACTACATAAATAGGCATAAGAATCTACGCCTGGATTATCGTTGGTATTATTAGCTATTTCAAATATAGACTCTGCACTATTTTGCGTTCTAAAATCTTGAAGCATGTTTCCAAATGTATAGAGCGTATAACGTCCAGATGCAATTACCTGATTAGCTGCATCAGCAGCGCTTGCCCAATCGGACTTATATACAGACACTCTAGCTTTTAATGCTAACGTTGAAAAACGGTTCATGCGAATTTTAAACAAGGTGTTATTTACAACACCGTTGCTAATTACATTTCCTGTTTGAGGTAAAAGTGCAATAGCAGCTGTTATGTCTTTATCAATTTGAGCATAAACTTCAGCAGCAGTATTTCTTGCAGGATACACGACTTCTGTAATATTTGTAATTGGCTTAATTACAAGTGGTACACCTAAATGTGATCCGTCGGCTGTAAAATTTAGTGGACGCGCAAAAAATTTCATGAGATCAAAATAAACAAGCGCTCTTACTGCATATGCCTCACCTACCAACTGAGCCGCTTCTTCCTGCTCTAATGCTGATGCATTTTTTTTGATATTCGATTCATTGGCAACAATCGCATTGGTATTGGTAACAATTTGATACATCTGACTCCACATTCTGCTTACGTTTGCGTCAGTTGCAGTATGTGTTACCGTATTCATACCGGTATACCTGTTACCTGTTCTTACGCTTCGTGTTGCGTTATCAGAAAGCACTTCTGGAATGACCATGGCGTCTCTACCATAATAACTATAAGATTGCATCAATGAGTAAAGACCATTAACAGCTGCTCTTGAAGTTGCCATACTTTTAAATACGTCTTCGGTGAGCACACTTTGTTGTGGTTTAACGTCTAAAAAATCTTTACTACATGATGCCATAAATAGTAAAGAACTAATAACTGATATTGAATATATTTTTTTCATAAAAGAAACTTTATGCAATTAAAAATTGATGTCTAGGCCAAATAAAAATGTATTGAAAACCGGTGGGCGTTGCGCCATGGTTCCATCAATACTCACTTCTGGGTCTGTATTAAACCTCTTGTCCTTTACATAGGTAAATAGGTTTTGTCCGCGGAGGTATACCCTTACATTACTAAACTTAAATTTATTTAGTAATTCGGTTGGTAAGTTATAAGAAAGTGTTACATCTCTAAGTCTAATATAACTTCCGTCATATAAAAACCTGCTACTTTCAAAACTACCAGATGAAGATTGAGTACCTAAAAACACAGGCTTTGGAACATCAGTAATTTGACCTGGGGTTGTCCAGCGTCTTTCATATTCATATCTGCTTAGACCATTACTTTGATCAGAAAATCCAAGGTTAGCATCTGTCTTTTGTAAATAACCAAAATCATCATAAATGGTATTACCCCAAAAAGTATATAATTGGAAACTAAACCTGAAATTTTTGTAAGAAAATGTATTGGTTAAACCGCCATAAAATTTAGGTAATGCGCTTCCGTATTGTAAGCGCGGAAGTGCCGTTGTAAACACATTGGTGGTTGAATCTTTTGCGCCACTTCTATACCATAGCGCCTCACCATTTGCTGGATTCACGCCTGCGTAACCTCTTTGATAATGGGTATAAAAATCGTTGCCTACATTTCTTAAATAGTTGGCATTTCCGGCATATGCTGGATCAATTTCTGTGATTGTATTTTGATTGGTGGTAATGTTAAAATCTGTAACCCACTTGAAACCACCCTTAGACTTTGGCGCAATGTTTACAGATGAAAGAGTAAGTTCTATACCTGTATTTTTCATGGCACCACTGTTCACCGTAATGCTTGTTACACCATTGACACTTGGAATCGACTGACTAATTAATAAATCACTTGTGGTTCTAGTATACCACTCAAAAGATCCTGATAATCTACCTTTAAGCATAGAAAAATCAAGACCGATATTTAATGGAATATTTTTTTCCCAAGTTAAATTGTCGTTGGCTAATTGATTTTGAGCAAGACCAGATTGCAAATTGTAATCGCTTCCTGCACCATACAAACCAAAAGATTCAAAATTATCAATACCCTGGTTACCGGTGTAACCATAGCTTCCTCTTA
>JBIIZN010000041.1:0-13628 GCA_044346275.1 Sediminibacterium sp. | reverse complement strand
AAATAGTTCTCTTGATTCGCGACAAGCAGTTGCGAAAATCAGACACAATACAATGAAAGCCATTTGTAAGCGTGCGCTAGAAAAATGAATACCCATATCTTGTAATTTGATTGGTACTGAAAGTTAATTTATTCTGGGCAGTCTATTATCGTCTTGATTTTTTTAAGACTTATAGGGTGCACACTTAGCATTACATAGCCACCACCTGACGCATTGCTCATATTACTTGAATTGGTAAGCCACCTTAGACTATGAAGGCCAACAGTTAATGGCCCTAGTTTAATGGCGCCACCCACCATGAGTTGACCTTGTGTATTGTATTGAACTGGCACAAAAACACCAAAATGTAATGTTTCGTAACGGGGTGTAACTGTTATTAAATTAAGGTCGCGAACCCTGCGCTTGGTTAGCCCTGCACTAGCGTGCATATTAACGGTCAAATCGGCGTTGATATAAAAATCATTGCCTAATGGCTTATCAATATTTAAATTAAAGCGCGTTGGCTTTGTAACCGTAAATGTTTCAGGCATTGGGGTGGTAGAAGCAAATATGGTAGCGAGTGAATCTCTTAACTGATCGCTATTTTGAATCCCGTTGGTTTTACCTGAGATTAAAGGATCGTTCATATTTGGACGAACGCCATTAAATAAGCTACTTGTAACACTATTTTTATAGGACACGCCGCCAATATCCATAATGGAAACACCAATTTTTAATGCATAGTTTAAAGCATGATTGGTTTGAAAGCTATGGGCCTCCGTATTATAAAGTAAATACTCTGCGCCAATGCTTAGCCCCATATTGGTTTTACCATTTTTTACAAAATCGGTACCTGTATTGGCAGTGCCTGCAACCGTTTCATCATAATTAGAGCTATATCCAAATGAAGATCCACCAGCAGTAAGCGTATATAAAGTATCTATGCCGTTGGTGCTTTCTAGATAACTTAATTTATTGACAGTGGCGTATGCGCCCGAAATACTTTTATTGATTTGTAAAGTAAGGCCAGCTGTTAATGTACTTTTTTGATTTCTAAAAATTTCTTGGGAATAATTAAAATTGCCTTCTAGCCAGCCACTATGTGTAAGAAAGGCTTCCAAATAAGGTGTTTGCCTGTTGAGCATAAAAAAATCATGCATGCTTTGAATACCATTTGATGCAACGAGCGGTTCTGTTTTAATGTGGTTAAAAGTTCTTGCTCTGATCCCAACACTAAAAGCTTGTTTATTATTTGGTTTGTATAAAAGGTTGAGTAAATTAACATCTACATTACCATGAAAGTATTTCGGAAACATACCTTCATATGTCCCAATCGAATCATTTTGAATATAAAACGCATTGCTATTGATATTGGCTTGTGCACTGAGTATAGTAGCCTCCCATTTAAAAGATTGATTCACACTCGAAGCAGGATTATTAAAAATACTCGTGCTTCCGGCAAATGCAGAACCATAGGTGGGTTTATAGCTTTGCGCAAAAGCATTACTGCCAAAGCATAATGATCCCAAAGTAACCACTGCTACCAAAAACGAGCGTATATAGAGGTGTTGCTTTGGGGTTTCTTGCATGAATTTATTTTATAAGACCCGGATACACTTTTAAAGCCGCCTCTAAACAATCCATGGCTTTATTGATATCTTCTAAGTTTAACACATAAGCAAGTCGAACCTCTTGTTTTCCAAGTCCTGGTGTACCATAAAATCCTGTTGCAGGTGCTAGCATCACCGTTTGGTTTTCATGAGTAAATTCCTCTAATAACCATTGACAAAATTTGTCGGCATCATCAATAGGTAATTTAGCCATGGCATAAAATGCGCCGCCCGGATTGGGACAAAAAACACCTTCCATGGCATTTAATCTAGTAACAATAAGATCTCTTCTAGATTTGTATTCGGCCTTAGTATCGTCAAAATAATTAGCGGGCAAATCAATGGCAGCTTCGCCAGCAATTTGCGCAAAACTTGGTGGGCTTAAACGGGCTTGCGCAAACTTCATAGTAGCATCTAGTAGCGCTTGATTTTTGGTAATAAATGCACCAATTCGACCACCACATGCACTGTATCTTTTGCTGATGGTGTCCATGATCACAACATGATCATCAACGCCTGTTAAATGAAGCGCACTTATTTGCGTGCCTTCGTAACAAAACTCTCTGTATGCTTCGTCAGAAAACAAGTAGAGGTTGTGTTTTAAAATAATATTTTTTAACTGCTCCATTTCGGCAGCACTGTATAAATAACCCGTTGGATTGTTAGGATTACAAATTACGATGGCTTTGGTGCGCGGTGTAATTTTTGCTTCGATGGCCTCAATAGGCGGAAGCGCAAATCCATTTTCTATGTGTGATGTGATAGGCACTACAGATACGCCTGCTTCAACCGCAAACCCGTTATAGTTGGCATAAAAGGGTTCTGGTATGATAACCTCGTCGCCAGCATCTAGGCAGGCCATAAAGCCAAATAAAATGGCTTCGCTACCACCTGTGGTAATAATGATTTGTTTTTCATTGACATCAATGCCAACGCTTTTATAATAACCTACTAATTTTTTGCGGTAACTTTCGTTGCCTGCACTATGGCTATATTCAAGTACTTTAAAATCACTGTGTCTAACCGCATCCAAAACCATTTTAGGGGTTTCAATATCTGGCTGACCAATATTTAAGTGATATACTTTAGTTCCTCTTTTTTTTGCAGCTTCTGCAAAGGGAACTAGTTTTCTGATAGGTGAGGCCGGCATGTCTATGCCACGTTTGCTGATTTGTAACATGTTGCAAATATAAGTTTACAATTTGAGGCAGGGGCAAAAAAAACCAGCCTCCCAAGGAGGCTGGAAATATATTTCTGTAAATCTTAACAATTATTTTTTAGGGGCCACAACCTCACCACTAATGGTTAGAATGATAGGTTCAGCTACACCCACTAATTTAACGGTAACGCGCTTTGTAAAAGCACCCATGCTAGCTGCATTATAGGTTACTTTAACAGTGCTTGATTTACCTTTTAAGATAGGCTCTTTGGTTACTTCTGGGGTAGTGCAACCGCATTCTGCAGTGCAATATTCAATAACCGCAGGCTTTGAACCTGTATTGGTAAAGTTGAAAACGTGGGTTACTGGCGTGCCCTGCGCAATTTTACCAAAGTTAAAAGACCCCTCAGAAAATTTAATGTCTTGTTGTGCAAAAACGCTAATTGAAACCGTAATTGCCAATAAAGTAAGTGCTAAAATCTTTTTCATATAAGTGCTTTGTTTAAAGTACCCTGTAAAAGTATCATATATACTTCAAATTTCTATCAAAATAAGCCTAAAAAAAGGTGAAAAAGCCTGAAAATTAGAGTTGTTAAGGCTAGTTGAGAATTATCCCCAAAATTAATTTAACCCTGCGCTATTGCTTGCTGAATGTTATTTTTGCTTCATGAATGCAACCGCTTTGCCAGAGCCTCAATCCGAGATGTTATCCTTTGAAGGATTTCGTAATACGGTGATACAGGATTATAAGATTTCCCTCATTAGCAGGGAGGTAAGTTTGCTGGGTAGAAGAGAAGTGTTAACAGGTAAAGCAAAATTTGGCATTTTTGGGGATGGTAAAGAAGTAGCACAAGTTGCGCTGGCGAAATATTTTAAAAACGGCGATTTCAGATCTGGCTATTACAGAGATCAAACTTTTATGTTCGCTGCTGGTATCGCAAGTGTAGAACAATATTTTTCTCAATTGTTTGCAGACCCTGATGGCAACAATGATATTTTTTGTGCGGGTAGACAAATGAGTTCTCATTTTGTTACACCAACTATAGATAAAAATGGCAACTGGTTAGATTTAGTCAATCAAAAAAACACCTCTGCCGATATGGCGCCAACGGCAGGTCAAATGCCGCGTGCATTAGGGCTAGCTTTTGCTTCAAAATGTTTTAGAGAAGCGCAGCAAAAAAATGAGTCAGAGCATACCACACTTAGCAATCATGGTAATGAAATTTGTTTTTGTACCATTGGCGATGCAAGTACGTCGGAAGGACATTTTTGGGAATCCATCAATGCAGCTGCAGTATTACAAGTGCCACTTGCCGTTTTTGTTTGGGATGATGGGTATGGTATTTCTGTGCCTAAAAGTTTACAAACAACAAAGAGTTCCATTTCTGATGCCTTAGCGGGTATGCAAAAATTAGCAGATACCAACGGTATCGAAATATACAAAGTAAAAGCCTGGGATTACGCAGGTATGTGTGAGGTGTTTGAAGAAGGGTTACAAAAAATCAGAGACTCACATACCCCTGCACTTTTTCATATCGAAGAGGTAACTCAACCGCAGGGCCATTCTACAAGTGGTAGTCATGAGCGTTATAAATCTGCAGAGCGATTGGAGTGGGAAAAAAACTGGGATTGTATTAAAAAAATGCGTGGGTGGATGTTAGAATCTGGCCTAGCAACTATTACCGAGTTAAATAGTGTAGAGGTTGAAGCAAAAGAATTTGTAAAAGAGGCAAAGGCAAATGCGTGGGAAAAATTTATTGGTCCCATTAAAAAGCAAGCCGATGACGCTGTTCAAATCATCAACGGATTACAAGTTTTAAATCCGGCAGTGCAACAAATTGTAACTGAATTATCAAGCAATAAAGAACCACTTCGCAGAGATGTTTTAAAAGCACTTGCTAAAGTAACTGAGGCTGCAGCTGGTGTTAAAGGTGTTGAAAAAGTAAAGGAGTATGCGGCGCAGTTAAAAAATGAAGCTGCTGGTTTATTCAATACCTATTTATACAACGAGGGTCCAAAATCGGCACTTCGGGTTTCTACAGTTCCGGCTACATACGCCCCTGATGCGCCAACGGTAAATGCCTACGAAGTACTTAATAAGTATTTTGATGCACTCTTTGAAAGCAATCCTAAAGTGTATGCTTTTGGTGAAGACGTTGGTTATATTGGTGACGTAAACCAGGGTTTTGCTGGACTTCAAGAAAAATATGGCGCTGACCGTATTTCTGATACTGGTATTAGAGAGCTTACCATTGTAGGGCAAGCCGTGGGTATGGCTGTTAGAGGATTAAGGCCCATTGCTGAAATTCAATACCTCGACTATTTGCTCTATGGCTTACAACCTTTGAGTGATGATGTTGCTACCACGCATTATCGAACCAATGGTCAACAAAGTTGCCCTGTTATTATTAGAACAAGAGGGCACCGTCTTGAAGGAATTTGGCATAGTGGGTCACCTATGGGCATGATTGTAAATGCACTCAGAGGCATGTTTGTTTGTGTGCCACGTAATATGGTGCAAGCAGCAGGTATGTACAATACTCTTTTGCAATCCAACGATCCGGCTATTGTTATAGAATGTTTAAATGGATACCGTTTAAAAGAAAAACTACCTAATAATTTATTGGAGTTTAAAGTACCATTAGGTGTGCCAGAAATTATCAATGAAGGAAACGATGTCACTATTGTTTCTTATGGCTCTATGCTCCGAATTATTGAAGAAGCTGTTGTTCGTTTAGCTGATGAAGGAATTTCGGTAGAACTTATTGATGTGCAAACCTTACTACCATTTGATATCAATCATAGCATTGTAAAATCGTTGCAAAAAACAAATCGAATTTTATTTATTGATGAAGATGTTCCAGGAGGTGCTACTGCCTATATGTTTAACCATGTAATGGAAGAACAAGGTGGTTACAAGTGGTTGGATGCAAGTCCTAAAACCCTTGCTGCAAAAGCACACAGGCCAGCATATGGTAGTGATGGTGATTACTTTAGTAAGCCAAACACTGAAGATGTAATTGAAGCAGTGAGAGCTGTTATGGCAGAATAAGAAAAGGAAAAAACAAAGGCATTATCCCATATTATGGAATACCTTGTTTACATCTTCGTCTTCTTCTAAACGGTCAATTAATTTACTAATTTCTTCTGCTTGCTCGTCAGTTACAGGAACTGTTGTACCTGGAATCCATTCAAACTCGGCGCTAATTACATTTAATTTTTTTGCCTCCAATTCTTTTTGCAGGTTGCCAAAATCTGTAAAGGCACATCTTAATACAATAATAGGATTGTCGTTGTCGTCGCTACTTTCTCCAAGTTCGTCTAGGCCGTGATCAATAAGTTCTAATTCTAAATCGTCCATCACAATGCCTTCTGGGTTTAATTTAAAAACTCCCATTTTTTTAAATTGAAAACTTACGCTTCCACTGTTGCCCATGGTTCCACCACCTTTATTAAAATGACTTTTAACATTGGCAACTGTTCTTACGTGGTTGTCAGTAGCAGTTTCAACTAATATAGCTACACCATGAGGTGCATATCCCTCGTATAAAATTTCTTCGTAGTTAGAAGTGTCTTTGCCCATAGCACGCTTGATAGCAGCTTCTACGCGGTCTTTAGGCATACCCACACTACGGGCATTCTGATAACATCTTCTTAGGGCAGGGTTGTCGTCCGGATTAGGTCCGCCAGCTTTAACCGCGATTACAATTTCTTTACCAATACGGGTAAATTGTTTTGCCATGCGATCGTATCGCTTGAACATGGTTGCTTTTCTAACTTCAAATATCCTTCCCATAGTGTTGTGTTAATATTTGCAAAAATAAGGCAAAAAAAATAGCCAGACAATTCAGTCTGGCTATTCTGTGAAAGATATTATTTGAGATTTTATTTTTCAATAGATTTATTGATTATAGTCATTTGATTGAACAAAGCGAATATTAATAAAATCAACTGTGCAAAAGCAATGAATATAGTTACTTTATCCATTGAATAAACTGCAAGTGCGATTAGTCCTACACTTGCTATAACAATCGGCAACATTTGTGTTACGTAGGATGTCTTTGCTAAACTTGGGCCATCAAAAATCTTACTTGTCGATTGGCTGTAAAGGTAGTATATGTCTAAACCAATAACCATCCATAAAAATGCTACTTTTAATGTTTGTCCGTCTAATGCAAAGATCATTGCCAAACAAATAACAGCGCCTAAAATCGGAACTAATGGCACCAGCGGTGTCTTAAATGGCCTAACCATATTAGGATCTTTGATTCTTAAAATCCAGACCCCTGCACTTACAAGTACGAAGGCAAATAAGGTGCCAAATGAAGTCAGATCTCCAGCTACGCTTCCTGGTACAAATGCAGCAAAAGCACCTACAAATGCAAATAAGATCCAGTTTGATTTATAGGGCGTGCGGTATTTAGGGTGTAAATCAGAGAATACTTTTGGAAGTAAACCATCGTTTGCCATTGAAAAGAATACACGAGATTGACCCATTAGCATCACTAAAATTACAGAGCTAAAGCCCGCTAAAATAGCAATGGTTACAAAAGTTGCTAACCACGGATAGCTTTGTACAAAGATCATTTTCCCATTCACTAATACATCATGACCCATATAATGAGAAATTGCATAGGCTACTGATGCTTCTTTTCCTTTTGTTGGATCCACAAAATCGGTCCAAGGAGCAACGCCCGTTAAAACGTGCCCAAATAATATATATAAAATGGTACAAACAGCTAACGACCCAAGAATACCAATGGGCATATCTCTTTTAGGGTTCTTTGCTTCCTGTGCTGCAGTTGAAACTGCATCAAAACCAATAAAGGCAAAAAATACAATCGCGGCACCGCCTAAAACCCCACCCAAGCCATGCTTAAACACACCCGAGTAATCGGCAATTACATTTTTGGCGCCATCTAAAACCTTAGGCTGATCTGCAGGAATAAAATAAGGGTCATGATTTGCAGAATCAATAAACTGCCATCCTAAAACTATAAATATTAGAACAATAGCCACTTTTACAAATACAATAATTGCATTTACCATAGCAGACTCTTGTGTTCCTTTAATTAACAACAAGGTTAATAATAATAAAACAATCAAAGCTGGTGCATTCATAATACCATGTTGCACTGTGCCATTAGCATTTGCTAAACTTTCAAAAGGGGAGTGGCACCATTCATATGGTATTCGGTCCCCTAATAGCTTGTTTAAATATTCGCTCCATGCAATAGAAACAGTGGCTGCCCCTAAAGCATATTCCATAATTAAAGCCCAACCAATAATCCAAGCAACGGTTTCTCCCATAGTAACATAAGAGTATGCATATGCACTACCTGAAATTGGGATCATAGCAGCAAACTCTGCGTAACATAAACCTGCAAATGCACAACCTATGGCTGCAATAATAAATGATATTGTAACGGCTGGTCCCGCAGCTTGTCCTGCAGCGGCAGCTGTTCTCACAAATAAACCGGCTCCAATAATTGCACCAACGCCTAAAGCAACAAGGTTACCCGCACCAAGCGTGCGTTTAAGCCCCTTACCGCCATCATCTGCTTGTGCTAACATGGCAGATAAATCCTTTTTTCTAAATAAACTCATAATTTTTGGGTTTGATTTCTAGTCAATTGATGTCGAAAAATAGTACTTTTTTCTCAAAATCACCTTCCTTTTTTACAAAAATGATGAACTGGGCAACTGCCTTTTTTTAGCACTTAAGTCTTATATTGCAACACTTATAAGCCTTATGAAAAAATCTAATAAATTAACCCTTTACATTGTTGTTGCAATGGCTGCTGGGGTCATTCTTGGTTATTTTGTGCATCAAAATAGTGAACCTGCATTTATTCAATCTTTCTCAAAAAATTTAAAGCTACTCACTACCATATTTTTAAGGCTGGTTCAGATGATTATTGCACCGCTTGTATTTTCTACCCTTGTTGTAGGAATCGCCAAACTAGGTGATTTAAAAACAGTGGGCCGAGTTGGAGGCAAAGCGCTGTTGTGGTTTTTCACAGCATCACTCGTTAGTTTATTAATTGGACTGGTACTTGTTAATATATTTCAGCCAGGAACAGGGATTAATTTAAATAATGCTGACATGAGTGGCGCGCAAGATTTGGTGGGCAAAACACAAGAGTTTAGTATTCAAAAATTTATAGAACACGTATTTCCAAAAAGTGTCATTGACGCTATGGCCAATAATGAAATTTTACAACTTGTAATTTTTAGTATCTTTTTTGGAGTAGCTACAGCTTCTATGGGTGAAAAAGCAAACATTGTTGTTAAAGCATTAGATGCGGTTGCGCATGTGATTTTAAAAATGGTTGGCTACGTCATGAACTTTGCACCTATTGGGGTATTTGGTGCATTGGCTTCTGTAATTGCAAAAAACGGACTAGGGATATTTAGTTTTTATATAAAGTACTTCCTCTATTTCCTCGTTGGAATTGGTGTTTTGTGGTTTATATTAATTGGAATTGGATTTATCATTCTAAAAAAACGTATGCCTTCGCTTTTAAAAGTTATTTCAAACCCTTTAATTATTGCATTTAGCACCACCAGTAGCGAAGCAGTTTTTCCTAAGTTAACTGAGGTATTGGAAAAGTTTGGATGTAAGGATAAAATAGTATCCTTTATATTGCCACTTGGATATTCCTTTAACTTAGATGGCAGCATGATGTATATGACTTTTGCAAGTATGGCTATTGCACAATCGCAAGGAAAGCATTTAGATATTGGGACACAACTTACCATGTTACTAGTGTTAATGTTAACAAGCAAGGGTATTGCAGGTGTGCCACGTGCCTCCTTGGTAGTGGTTGCTGCAACTTGTACCATGTTTGGTATCGACCCCATAGGCATTGCTTTAATTTTACCTATCGACCACTTTTGTGATATGTTCCGTACTGCCACTAATGTGCTAGGCAATAGCTTGGCAACAACTGTAGTAAGTAAGTGGGAGGGTTCATTAGAAAACCCTACCGAGGTAGCTGCTTAACAAAAGATAAAATTGTTGTCATGTTCTTATTAGATGCTTTTCATTGGAGTCAATTATTACAACCTCAGTTTTATATTGAGCACGGCGGTTTGTGGCTCATACTGCTTGTAGTATTTGCAGAAACCGGACTTTTTGCTGGCTTTTTTTTACCAGGTGATAGTTTGCTCTTTGTAGCAGGAATTTACAGTACAAACTTAGCTGCTGAGCTATGGTCTTCGGGTAATGAGGTTGCTGATTTATTCTTATTGATGACCCTTATTGCAGCTGCGGGTATAGCCGGAAATGCTACGGGCTATTGGTTTGGTAAAAAAGTAGGTCCTGCGATGTTTAGTTGGAAAGAGAATTTATTATTTAAAAGAAAATATTTAATTCAAGCCCAAGATTTTTATAATAAACATGGAGGTGGAGCCATTATTGTAGCGAGGTTTATTCCTATTGTAAGAACTTTTGCGCCGATTGTTGCAGGGATTGTTGGGATGGATCAAAAAAAGTTCTTGAGCTTTAATGTTATTGGGTCCATTGCATGGGTATTTAGTATGTTATTTGCCGGCCACTTTTTACAGAAATGGATTTTGAGTGAGTTTGGTTTTGATTTAAAAAATCATCTAGAAATTATTGTACTGGGCATTGTATTTTTTACAACAGCGCCTGTAATTATTAAACTCTTTTTTGGAAAATCAAAGAAGGCATAATTATGAATGCAACTGATAAAAAAATATCAATATTCTCTTTACCTGTTATTGTAGCAGCGCTAGGCTACTTTGTCGACATCTACGATCTTCTATTATTTACGATAGTTAAAAAAACAAGTATGCTCGGTGTAGGTTCTACCGAAGCCACACTTTTATTTGATAGCACACGCGTTATTAATTGGCAAATGACGGGTCTTTTATTAGGTGGTATTATTTGGGGCGTGCTCGCCGATAAAAAAGGTAGATTAAGTGTGCTTTTTGGATCTATCATTTTATATTCTACCGCCAATTTTGCAACAGGGTTTGTTACCACTGTAGATCAATATGCATGGGCCCGTTTTATTGGTGGCCTTGGGTTAGCAGGTGAGCTTGGAGCTGGCATCACACTTGTAAGTGAACTTCTTCCAAAAAACAAAAGAGGTGTTGGTACATCTCTTGTAGCGGGTATCGGACTCTTTGGTGCCGTGGCTGCCTATTTTACCTATCAATACACGCAGGATTGGCGTTTATGTTACAAGATAGGAGGTGTGCTTGGTATTTGCTTATTATTACTTCGTGTAAAAGTAGCAGAGTCAGGTATGTTTGCCGCCGCAAAAGCTTCTGAAGTAGTTAAAGGGAACTTTTTCATGCTCCTTAATAATAGAAAGCGCTTTAAAAAATATTTTGTTGCTATTTTAATTGGATTACCAACCTGGTATGTGATTGGAATATTACTAAACCAGAGTGATCGTTTTGGAAAAGCTATGTTTGCAAGCTCCACTATCGATTCCGGAAGAGCCATTATGTTTGGCTATGTAGGTATTGCCGTTGGTGATATTTTAATTGGACTAGTAAGTCAGTATTTTAAGAGTCGAAAAAAAGCGCTTCTTTTATTTTATGGCTTTACCCTGCTTGGATTGATCTTTTATTTTAGCGGTTACAATAATTCTGATACTACCATGTATGCTATTGCTTTATGGCTTGGATTTAGTACCGGCTTTTGGGCCATATTTGTAACGATGGGTGCAGAGCAGTTTGGCACCAACTTAAGGGCAACAGCTGCCACCACGATTCCTAATATGGTGAGGGGTGCGCTTCCATTAATTAATATGCTATTTTTAGATTTATTTCAAGAAACATGGCACTGGCCTATTGTATATAGTGGTATTGTTACTGGTATCATAGTTATGTGCATAGCTTTTACTGCGTATGCCTTTACCGAAGAAACATTCCATAAAGATTTGGATTATATGGAACTAGACTAATGTAATATTTCCCTAAATGAAATTTTTAGTAATCCGCTTTTCTTCTATTGGTGATATCGTTTTAACAACGGCAGCTATCCGTTGTTTGAAACAGCAAATGCCGGATGCTGAAATTCATTTTTTAACCAAAGAAAGCTTTAAGGCAGTAACGCTTCATAATCCATACATCTCACAGTTTCATTATTTTACTGATGATATTGGAGCTACCATCAAGGAATTGCAGCAACAGAATTTTGATTACATCATTGATTTTCATAAAAACTTTAGAACCTGGCGCATTAAAACAGCGCTTAAAGTTCCTGCTTTAACGTACAAAAAATTGAGCCTTCATAAGTTCTTTTTAACAAAGCTTGGCATCAAAAATAAAATTCCTTCACGTCATATTGTGGATAGATGCATCGATACACTTGCGCCACTGGGCGTCCAAAATGATGGCAAGGGGCTCGATTATTTTATTGCACCAGATGACCAAATTAAAGCAGAGGATTTACCTACGGCGCACAGTGCCGGTTATGTAGCTGTTGTAATAGGCGCATCTTATGCCACTAAAAAACTGCCGCTTTTAAAGCTGCAGCAGCTTTGTAAAAAAATTAATTTCCCAATCGTGCTAGTGGGTGGCCCAGAAGATGCCAAAGAAGGAGATGCAGTGGCCATCATTGATCCTATAAAAATTTACAATGCCTGCGGAAAGTTTAGTTTAAATGAGTCTGCGAGTATTGTTCAAAAATCAAGGCTTGTGATTTCTCATGATACAGGACTGCAATACATAGCTTGTGCCTTTAACAAGCCCGTGCTTGCCATTTGGGGCGCTACGTCTCCCATGTTACAGGTAGAGCCTTATTATGGTGAGGTGACGCTTGCTGCAATGGGTTTAAGCAAGCCGCCCTATCAAAACTTTATTGTACCATATTTGACCTGCCAACCTTGTTCTAATTACGGCACAAAAAAATGCCCCAAAGGGCATTTTAATTGTATGATGCTACAAGACACTACAGCCATTGCTGCAGCGGTAGAAAAATATTTATAGGGTTTTTAAAACGTCATTCATGCTTCTAACAGCATCTGCGCTTTTGTTAAATGCTGCTTGCTCATCGGCAGAAAGTTCCATGTCAACAATTTTTTCCCAACCGTTCTTGCCAATGACAACAGGAACACCTAAGCAAATGTCGTTTTGACCATATTCACCGTTTAAGCTTACGCAACAAGTAAATAATTTTTTCTCATCACGAACAATGCTTTCCACAAGTGCAGCACCTGCAGCACCTGGTGCATACCACGCCGATGTACCTAGTAATTTAGTTAAAGTAGCACCGCCCACCATAGTATCAGCAATGATTTTTTCTTGTTGCTCATCAGATAAAAACTTGGTTACTGGAATACTATTCCATGTAGCATGCTTGATTAAAGGAATCATGGTTGTATCGCCATGACCACCTACAACAAGTGCATTTAAATCAGCAGGGCTGCAATCAAGCGTAGTGCTTAATTGATATTTAAAACGAGCGCTATCAAGTGTGCCGCCCATTCCAATGATTCTATTTTTTGGTAAGCCCGTAGATTGGAGTGCCAAGTAAGTCATGGTATCCATTGGGTTACTAATTACAATAATAATTGCATTAGGAGAATGCTTTAAAATATTTTCACATACACCCTTAACAATACCAGCGTTGGTGCCAATTAATTCTTCGCGGGTCATACCTGGTTTACGTGGTAAGCCTGAAGTAATAACTACAACATCAGAGTTTGCTGTTTTGGTGTAGTCGTTGGTGCTACCAGAAATTCTAGTATCAAAACCAAGTAATGCAGCTGTTTGCATCATGTCTTGCGCTTTACCTTCTGCAAAACCTTCTTTGATGTCTAATAAAACAAGTTCGCTTGCTAATTCTTTGCGCGCAATATTGTCTGCACAGGTTGCACCTACTGCTCCAGCGCCCACTA
>JBIIZN010000128.1:0-4204 GCA_044346275.1 Sediminibacterium sp. | reverse complement strand
TGGTTGGATTAAATAATTATCACTCAATTTAAATTTCTAAGCATATGCTTAACTCAAAAATACCTGCCGGAAACCTTGAGAAAAAATGGGAAGATTACAAGGGACATTGCAAACTTGTTAACCCGGCTAATAAACGTAAACTAGAAGTAATTGTTGTAGGTACTGGCTTAGCTGGTGCTTCTGCTGCTGCTTCTTTAGGCGAACTTGGCTACAAGGTTAAAGCGTTTTGTTTTCAGGACTCTCCGCGCCGTGCGCACTCTATTGCTGCACAGGGTGGTATCAACGCCGCTAAAAACTATCAGAATGATGGTGATAGCGTTTTTAGATTATTCTACGATACCATTAAAGGTGGTGACTACCGTGCACGTGAAGCAAACGTTCACCGCCTTGCCGAAGTGAGTGTAAATATTATTGATCAGTGCGTGGCACAGGGTGTTCCTTTTGCGCGTGAATATGGTGGACTATTAAGCAACCGTAGTTTTGGCGGTACACAAGTACAACGTACATTTTATGCAGCAGGCCAAACAGGTCAGCAACTACTGATTGGTGCGTACCAAGCTTTAGAGCGTCAGGTAGCACTTGGTAATGTTACCATGTATAGCCGTCACGAAATGCTAGAAGTGGTAAAAATTGATGGTAAAGCAAGAGGTATTATTGCACGTGATTTAGTGTCCGGTAATTTAGAAAAGCATTTTGGCCACGCGGTATTATTATGCACGGGTGGATATGGCAACGTGTTTTACTTATCTACCAATGCGATGGGATCTAACGTAACTGCTGCTTGGAAAGCACACCGTCAAGGTGCTTTATTTAGCAACCCATGCTTTACACAAATTCACCCAACATGTATTCCAGTTAGTGGAGACCATCAGTCTAAATTAACACTTATGTCTGAATCACTCAGAAATGACGGACGTATTTGGGTACCTAAAAATTTAAATGAAACGCGCAAAGCGGTTGATATTCCTGAAGAAGAAAGAGATTATTACTTAGAGCGCAGATACCCTGCATTTGGTAACCTTGTACCACGTGACGTGGCATCAAGAGCTGCCAAAGAAAGATGTGATGCTGGTTATGGCGTGGGTACTTCTAAGCAAGCTGTTTATTTAGATTATGCTGCAGCCATTATACGTTATGGTAAAATCGAAGCAGGTAAACAAGGTTTAGAAAATGTTAGCCAAGAACAAATCATTGCGATGGGTAAAGAGGTTGTTAAAGAAAAATATGGCAACCTATTTGACATGTATGCAAAAATTACTGGTGAAGACCCATACGAAGTTCCAATGCGTATTTATCCTGCTGTTCACTACACCATGGGTGGACTTTGGGTAGACTACGAATTACAAACTACCGTTCCGGGTTTATATGCATTAGGTGAAGCTAACTTTAGTGAACACGGCGCTAACCGCCTTGGTGCAAGTGCGCTGATGCAAGGTTTAGCGGATGGATACTTTGTAATCCCTTACACCATTGGTAATTATTTAGCGGACGAAATTTATAGCACAGGACTTGATACCAACCACCCTGCATTTGAAGAAGCTCAAAAAGCGGTACTAACAAGAATTGAGCAGTTAATGAATATTAAAGGAACGCAAACGGTAGAGAGCTTCCACAAACGTTTAGGAAAAATTATTTGGGATAAGTGCGGAATGGCTCGTAACGCAGAAGGCTTAAAGCAAGCGATTGCAGAAGTGCAAGCGCTTAAAAAAGAATTCTGGTCTGACGTAAGAATTCCTGGAGAAATTAATGAGATGAACCCAGAGCTTGATAAAGCCAACCGCGTTGCGGACTTTATTGAACTAGGTGAACTTATGTGTGTAGACGCTTTAAACCGTAACGAAAGTTGTGGTGGACACTTTAGAGAAGAATACCAAACAGAAGATGGTGAAGCATTAAGAGACGATGAAAACTTTATGTATGTAGCTTCTTGGGAGTTTAAAGGTGAACATAACTGGGAATTACACAAAGAAGAATTAAAGTATGAAGTGATAAAACCTTCACAACGTAACTACAAATAATCATTAGTAAACGATCTATCAACTTTTCAATTTTCTTGAAATGGAACATTACAATATGAATCTAAACCTTAAAGTTTGGAGACAAAAAAATAAAAACACAAAAGGTGCTTTCAAAATGTACCGCGTAGAAAATATTTCTTCTGAAATGAGTTTCTTAGAAATGTTTGACGTACTCAACGAACAATTAATCAAAGACGGAGAAGATCCTGTAACCTTTGATCATGATTGTAGAGAAGGTATTTGTGGTTCATGCTCTATGTATATTAATGGTAAACCACACGGTCCTTGGCAAGCAAATACAACTTGTCAATTACACATGCGTGCCTTTAAAGATGGAGACACCATTGTTGTAGAACCATGGAGAGCAGATGCATTTCCAGTGATTAAAGATTTGATGGTAGACCGTTCTGCATTTGATAGAATTATTCAGGCTGGTGGATATATTAGCGTTAACACCGGTAATGCAGTAGATGGTAACACCTTACCTATCGAAAAGCAAAAAGCAGACGATGCCTTTGCAGCAGCAATGTGTATTGGTTGTGGTGCTTGTGTTGCAGCTTGTAAAAACAGTTCTGCGATGCTATTTTTAAGTGCGAAAGTTTCTCACCTCGCTTTATTACCACAGGGTGCACCAGAGCGTACCACAAGGGTACAAAACATGGTGGCTCAAATGGATAAAGAAGGTTTTGGATCATGTACCAACACCGGTGCTTGTGAAGCAACTTGCCCTAAAGAAATTTCCATTACCAATATTGCGCGCTTAAATAGTGAATACATAGCTGCAAGCTTTGCAGACTAAGCATCTATTTGATGTCTAACAACTATTTTTCGTTCAAACAATTTACAGTTTGGCAATCGGACTGCGCACTAAAAGTATGCACCGACGCGTGCCTGTTTGGTGCCTGGGTTGCAGCACATATAAAAGAGGATGCGCCTACTAGCATTTTAGATATTGGTACAGGCACTGGACTATTAAGTTTACTACTTGCACAAAAAATACCAGCGGCACAAATAGACGCCGTAGAAATTGATGATGCTGCAGCAGCTCAAGCTGCAAGCAATGCTTTAGCAACCGGTTGGAATATTAAGGTGCACAACACGGATATTAAAAACTATAGCGGTAAAAAATACCAGCATATTATTTCTAACCCACCTTTTTTTAGCAACGATTTAAAAAGTGATGATGCGCTCCGTAACACGGCCATGCACAGCACCACACTTACATTAGCATCACTTTTTACTTGTGTTGCTAAACTACTAGATAAAGGCGGAAGCTTTTCAGTGCTTATCCCCTATGCGAGAGCCACCGAACTTGAAAAATTAGCCGCGCAATTTGGGTTTGGCATTTTTAAAGCACTGGTACAACAAACGCCTAACCACGACCCTTTTAGGGCTATGTATATATTAAGAAGCGCTGTATCAAGCCCTGCTGTGGTAGAACAAATTATTATTAAAGAAAATGAGCAGTACAGTGCTGGTTTTGCTGCCTACTTAAAAGATTATTACCTGTTTTTATAAAGGAGTTGTAATTTTAATGTCTATGAATCATTTTGAACTTTTTGACATACCGGTTAGTTTTTTTCCTGACACCGCTGTGGTATCCAAAAAGTATTTGATGCTCCAAAAAAAGTTTCATCCAGATTTTTTTGCAAATAGTTCCGAAGCCGAACAAGCAGAAGCACTCGCATTATCGTCAGCGGCCAATAAAGCATTAAGGGTATTAAAAGATCAGGCCTTACTTATCCCCTACGTTTTAGAAATAAATGAGGTATTAGAACCCGACGAAAAATACCAGCTCCCTCCTAGTTTTTTAATGGAAGTAATGGATTTAAACGAGCAGGTTATGGAAGTAGAAGATGATACCCAAAAGGAAAGGCTACTTGTACAACTTAAACAATTAGAAGATGAAATTTTTGAACCTATTAAAGGGTTGTTGGAAAACTATCAAGTGGGTGTTACCCCAAAAGAAGCGTTGTTGCAGGTAAAAGACTATTATTTTAAAAAGAAATATCTAGACCGAATAGCGGATCAACTCCGATAAGCCCTATTTGTTTGGGTTTATATTGGTTTCTTTTGGCAAAAAACACAGAATCTTGTAATATTGCACCCCGCCTAATACAAAGGCCCAGATGGCGGAACTGGTAGACGCGCTAGACTCAAAATCTGGTTATCGCAAGGTAGTGCAG
>JBIIZN010000040.1:0-13787 GCA_044346275.1 Sediminibacterium sp. | reverse complement strand
ATTTTGAAAGGGTAAAAATAACAATTTTATAAATTAATGGTGCGCCCATTCGATAGAATCTAGATCAATACCTTCTTTGAACATTTCCCAAAGTGGGCTCATTTCACGAAGTTTTAAAACAGTGTCAGTTACTGCTTTAATGGTATAATCAATTTGTTCTTCGGTGGTGAAACGTCCAAGTCCAAAACGAAGTGAACTGTGTGCTAAATCATCTCCTAAACCTAGTGCTTTTAATACATAACTAGGCTCAAGTGATGCAGAAGTACAAGCAGAACCTGAAGAAAGTGCGATGGTTTTATTAAAGCCCATCATTAAGCCTTCTCCTTCTACATATTTGAAAGAAATATTAGCAACGTGTGGTAAACGGTGCTCGGTGCTGCCATTTACATAAGACTCGTCTATTTGCGTTAAAGCCGCTTCTAGCTTATCTCTTAGCTTGCTCAGGCGTTCAGCGTCTGCAGCCATTTCTAGTCTTGCAAGTTCACAAGCTTTACCAAATCCAACAATACCTGGAACGTTTAAAGTACCGCTACGCATACCTCTTTCGTGTCCGCCACCGTCCATTTGGGCAGTAACTTTAACACGTGGATTTTTACGACGAACGTAAAGTGCACCAATTCCTTTAGGGCCATACATTTTATGCGCTGTAAATGCCATAATATCAATACCGTCAGCGTTTACATCTACTGGAATTTTACCAACAGCCTGCACCGCATCAGAGAAAAATAATACACCATGCTTTTTAGCAATAGCGCTAATTTCTTTTACCGGTTGCACCACACCAATTTCGTTGTTGGCGTACATGATGGCAATTAAAATAGTGGTTGGCTTAATAGCAGCTTCAAGCGCTGTTACATCAATTAAACCGTTAGCAGCTACTGGCAGGTAAGTTACCTCACCACCTAAGTGCTCAATGTGTTTACAGGTATCTAAAACCGCTTTGTGCTCGGTAGTACAAGTAATGATGTGATTACCCTTGCTTGCATACATTTCATACACACCCTTGATACCAAGGTTATCACCCTCTGTAGCACCTGATGTAAAGATGATTTCTTTAGGGTCGGCGCCAATCAGTTTCGCTACTTGCTCACGTGCATAATCCACTGCTTCTTCTGCCTCCCATCCAAATGGGTGGTTGCGGCTCGCTGCATTACCAAAATGCTCGGTAAAATAAGGAATCATAGCCTCTAAAACCCTCGGATCCATTGGGGTTGTGGCATTATTATCTAGGTAAATAGGTAACTTCAACATAATATTCTGAAATTTGCTTGTCTTATAAACACGAAAGTACTGCAATAGGTTTATAATTGCGGGTCAAAAGGGGGTCAAAACCTCATTTTTTCTCAATTCGTAAAGCAAAAAACGGCTTGTTATGAAAAAAATCGAACATATTGGTATCGCGGTCAAAAATTTTGAAGTTTCCGTGCCATTATACGAGAAAATGTTAAACACAATCTGTTACAAGCAAGAACTCGTGGCTTCCGAGAAAGTAAATACCGCCTTTTTTAAAGTGGGCGACAGCAAAATTGAACTGGTTTGTTCCACTGATCCTGAAGGGGTTATCACTAGATACATAGAGAAAAAAGGGGAAGGTATCCATCATATCGCTTATGAAGTGGAGGATATTTACGCCGAAATGGCCCGTATGCAAGCTGAGGGCTTTACCCTTCTCCAAGAAGCGCCCAAAAGAGGGGCCGATAATAAATGGGTTTGTTTTTTACACCCAAAAGATACGGGAGGTGTTCTGGTAGAATTATGCCAGGAAATAATTGAGGCGAAATAGTGTGCTCATTTAATGGCGTAAAAACAGCGCGTTTACAACGCTAATTTTTCTACGGCTACCTGCGCCGCTACTTGACTGGCGTCTTTTTTGTTGTAGCCCTTACCAAGTGCAATGACTTCTCCATCGATGGTTACATGAATGGTAAAAAGTCTGCGTGTTCCTTCCATCTTTTCTTCTACGAGTTCAAAGTCTAATAGTTTACCGTTTTTGCTAGCCCAGCCAATTAATTTATTTTTCAAATTAATATCGATCTGTTCTAAATCGTCCACAAACATATGTGGTATCACAATTTGTTTGAGTACCCATGCCTGCGTTTTAATATATCCTTGGTCAAGGTAAACCGCTCCCACCAAGGCTTCTAGCGTGTTGCCAAAAATTTGACTTCCTTTTAAAGCGTTGTCGAATTTATTGTACATCGTTAATTTTCGAAGTCCCATTTTTAAGGCAACGTCATTGAGTTGTTGCCTGTTTACCATTTTGCTGCGCATCTCGGTTAAAAAACCTTCGCCTTTGTAGGGGTATCTTTTAAATAAATAATCGGCAACAACAGCGCTTAATACAGCGTCTCCTAAATACTCTAAACGCTCATTGTTTGCTTCTGCCGTTTCTTTCACAGAACGGTGGCTTAAGGCAGTAGAATACAGCAGTAATTTACCTGGTTTAAAACCAAGCACGTTTCTTAATTGCTGATCAAAACTATTTGATGATGAATTTGAAAAAAGTTGCTTAAAAAACTGCACAACTTAAGCTATGAATTTTTTGACAATCACACAAGCATTGTGCCCGCCAAATCCAAATGTATTACTTAAAGCAGCACGCACCACTCTTTTCTGAGGTGCATTGAAGGTGAAATTAAGTCTTGGATCTAGGGTTGGATCGTCTGTAAAATGGTTAATGGTAGGCGGTACAATATCATGAATCACCGACTGGATACAGGCAATGGTTTCAATAACGCCCGCAGCACCAAGGCAGTGACCTGTCATGGATTTTGTAGCCGAGATATTGAGGTTGTAAGCGTGCTCACCAAATACACCAGTAATGGCTTTTGTTTCGGCGCCATCACCAAGCGGCGTTGAAGTACCATGCGTATTGATATAATCAATTTCATCGGGCTGCATACCAGCATCGTTTAATGCAGCGCGCATTACATTTAATGCACCTAGTCCTTCTGGATGTGGAGCCGTTAAATGGTATGCATCGGCAGTTGCACCACCCCCAGCAATTTCACAATATATTTTGGCGCCACGTTTTACAGCGTGGTCATAATCTTCTAAAATAAGGGCACCTGCAGCTTCTCCCATTACAAATCCATCTCTGTCTTTGTCATAAGGGCGGCTGGCAGTTGCTGGGTCATCGTTGCGCTCACTCATGGCTTTCATGGCGTTAAAACCACCAATGCCTGCTTCGCCAATTACGGCTTCGGCGCCACCTGCTACAACGATATCTGCTTTTCCTAATCTGATGGTATCTACCGCGCAAACAATACCATTGGTACTAGATGCACAAGCACTTACCACAGCATAGTTAGGACCTCTAAATCCATGACGCATGGAAATTTGTCCGGCAGCAATATCTAAAATCATTTTTGGAATAAAGAAAGGATTGAAACGAGGTGTTCCATCTCCTGCAGCGAAGTTTAATACTTCTTCCTGAAAAGTTACGAGACCACCAATGCCACTTGCAAAGATGACACCTACACGGTCTGGATCAACGTTATCTTTTGAGATACCCGCATCTGCAACAGCTTGATCGCTGGCAACAAGGGCGATTTGTGCGAAACGGTCTAATTTTCTGGCTTCTTTACGATCCATAAATTCAGTTGGATCAAAGCCTTTAATCTCACACGCGAAACGTGTTTTAAATTTAGAAGCGTCAAAAAGAGTAATAGGTGCTGCCCCTGAAACGCCCGCTAATAAATTGTTCCAATAATCATTGAGATTATTTCCAATAGGTGTTAGCGTACCAATTCCTGTAACAACAACTCTTTTAAGTGCCATAACTTAAACCTGATTAAGTGATAATCCGCCTTTCAAAGCATTAAACTTTAGAAAGGCGGATTAAAAAAATTATTCCTAAATAGAATGCTTATTTAGCGTGCTCTTCCAAGTAGGCAACAGCTTGGCCAACTGTAGTAATGGTTTCAGCCTGCTCGTCTGGAATAGAAATGTTGAATTCTTTTTCGAATTCCATAATTAACTCAACGGTATCGAGTGAATCTGCACCGAGGTCATTGGTAAAAGAAGCTTCATTTGTAACTTCTGCTTCGTCTACGCCTAATTTGTCAACGATGATTTTCTTAACTCTTGTTGCGATGTCTGACATTGTAAAAGGTTTTGTTTACGGCGCAAAAATATACTTTTTGTTAAATAACCAATCTTTTCGGACATTTTTGTTTCCACAGGCCTGCAGCTCAATTATGCACAATGGTGCAACTAAGCGCTAAAATCATGAAAATCATACCTATATTGTACTTAAACCTTACAATATGTCTCTGAAAATAATTGAATTTGGATCTCCTTCTTACCAGAAAATGGTGGATTTAAGGTTCCAAATACTGCGTCATCCACTTGGTTTAACCTTTGACCAGGCCGATTTGGACAAAGAGAAAGATGACATTTTAATTGGCTTTTTTGAAGATGATGACTTGGAAGGCTGCTGTATTTTAACGCCTGATAACAAAACTAACATCCGTTTGCGTCAAATGGCAGTAGTTTCTGGACTACAGGGGAAAGGTATTGGTCGGGTAATTATGAATTTTGCAGAAAATGTAGCCCGCGACAGAGGTTACAAAGTATTACATATGCATGCCCGAAAATCTGCGGTTGGCTTCTACAAAAAATTAGGCTATGAGGTCGTTGGCGATGAATTTGAAGAAGTGACCATCCCGCACTATGAGATGCAAAAGAATTTATAGGACACTAACTAGCTCCCAATTTTTTTATTGAGTAATCCCCTTAGTTCATGACGCATGTCTTCAGTCATACCATCTTTTGGAATAATAAAAAAAGATTTGGTATCAAAATACAAATGAAAGAAATGCGGACTTTCAAAAAACTTTGAAAACTTTTGCCAGTCCCAATTAACAGTTCCTCTGTCATTACTAAGGCTCACCTGCATGTCTGTAAACAAAATGGTAAAATGATCTTTAAAAGTGGCTGCTTTTTTATAAATAGAATGTGGCATGATGTACCAAAAAGTAACCATCATTACAAGCCACAATAACGATCCCAATAAAAAGGGTTCTGGTCTAATTTTTTTTGAATAAAATAATGCAGCAGATACAACCGCAAAAACATTAATGAGTATCAAGAGTAGTTTAATAGCCCTGTCTTGTACAAAGTGATAACGCACACCTTGGATCACTTTATTTTTCTCGTAACTAAATGAATGCTGCATATTTGGAATAGATTAGGCCAAAAGTAACTAATTTTAATTATGTCAGACACGACGCTACATAAAATAGCTACAACACTAGGACTTAGCATTTCAACGGTATCAAGGGCGCTTAAAGGACATCCGGATATTTCGGTGCAAACCAGAAAAAAAGTGCTTGCAGCGGCCGCCAAGCTCAATTACTCTCCCAATCCAAATACGGTGTACAATGCCATTAGAAGCAGTCATTTTATAGCTCTCTTTATTCCGGTGACACCTTCAAACTATTTTCAAGATTTTATACATACGGCCAATCAGTTAGCGGAAAATGCAGATTATAGTTTACTGGTTTTGCCACTCACAAATAATACGGTTAGCACGACTGCTCAAATAAAATTTTGTAAACAAAATAAAGTACACGGCATTATTATATGCCAAGACCCACTACAACCACCCAACCCAAAATTTAAAAAAATTAAAGAATTGGGTATTCCTGTTATTGTAGTTGGCGGGAACCTGCCAAGCACGGGGGTGCATTATTTTAAAGAAGACATTGAAGCGGTAGCTACTTTGGTTGCACAAAAAATGGTAGAAAAAAATAAAAAGCAAATTTTAGCCGTTTTTGATGAAAGCACCCCACAAAGAACCGAGCTTATTTTAAATGTATTTATTGATACAGTTTCGGCTCATGAAAATAATATTAGTGTGGAGTATGCTTCATCCACCTCAGAAGCGTTTACACTTTGCAAACGCGCAGTAGCCCAAAATAAATATGATGCCATTTTTTGTATGAACGATGCACTAATGCTTGGCGCATGGCAGGCATTACAAGCTGTACCATCTCCTATAGCGCTGTTTGGTATGAGTGAATCAGGCATACCAAGCTTACTGCTACCCACTATTTCATATGCTTATTATAGTGGTAAGGCTGCTGCCAATGAAACCATTGAATTGTTGCTTAAAATTATGCAAGAAAAAACACCTGCCACCGAAAAAAGCCGCAGCATATCGTGGCAAGAAAGTAAAGCCTAATTTTTATTGTAGCATTTGCATTTTTAAACTTCTAAAAGAAACTTCGTTTCCGTGGTCTTGTAGTAGCAAACGACCTTTTGGCGCCATGCCAAAATTAGGCCAGTTGGCATATTTACTTTTTGCCACCAGTGCATAAAAATATTGCTCGCCTCTTTTGTATTCAAGCATTTTCCAACCGTTTAAATAATGCGCTACGGTACCGTCTTTTGATACTTTAATCATACCCCTATTCCATTCGCCAATTTTACGGCGGGCGCGGTTTTCTTTAACAGCAGGTATTAAATCATAGAGTGATCCTAGGGTTCTATTTCCAATGGACCCTAATTTAGCATCAGGGTGCAGCGCGTCATCGAGTATTTGATATTCTAACCCAATGGCAGAACCCGCATTGTTTTCTTTTTCTGTAACAAAATATTTTACGCCACTATTGGCACCAGCTGTTAATTTAAAATCAAACTGAAAAATAAATGCATCATACTCTTTTTCGGATACAATATCTCCACCATTGGTAGACTCTGCTCCATTAGAAGATTGTACCGTTAAAATACCATCCTGTGCGCTCCAACCCTTGTCCGGAAAACCTGCTTTATAGGCGCCTCTCCATCCGTTTGTGGTTTTACCATCAAATAGTAAATGTACCCCTTGCATTTTTTCTTGCTCCGACAAATGATTGGGCAGTAGGTTCACCACAAATATGGGCTCGAGTGGTGTAGGTTGTAAATTGCTGGTTTGAATTTTAATATTTCTCCATCTAATTTTTTTATTTGCCTCTTCAGGTTTACTAATTGAGTGTACTTGTAGTGCAATAAAACCAGACGCTGTTAGGTCATCCACTAAACTAGCCACCGGTTTTCCATTTAAAAAAGTGCGGATGGTATTTCCAATACATTCGATGCGGCATGTATTCCAAGCCTGAAATTTAAAGAGCGTTTTTGCTGGCTCGTTATACGACACCGGGTACAACCAATCTCTGCGGCTCTCATCATATATGCCGGCTGTCCATGCCCTTGGTGAAGGATCAATTTCGTATTGATACCCATGTACCCTACCATTTAAATAGTCGGGTTTACTTTCACTTCTAAATTGAATACCAGAATTCATCATATCGTCTAATTTGAATTCTAGTTCCAATATAAAATCCCCAAAGGTTTTTTCCGTTACTAAAAAAGAATTGGGCTCACCTAAAACAGTAGCACCTACAATCTCTCCATTCAATACCTCGTATTTGGCCTTGCCATTTAATGGCTTCCACCCTGTTAAGTCTTTCCCATTAAAAAGTGAGGTCCAATTTCCTCCTTTTTTGGTTTGAGCTACCATGGGTGCTATTATAAAAGCACATAAAACAGTAGTAAGAATGGCAGATTTAAGTATTTGCATAACAAGGGTTTAGCGTATAATATTAGAATACTTCAGCTAATTTATGGCTTTAGGCGGAAGGCATCTAATAAAAATTTGCGGTAAATACATTGCTCAAATGAGGGGCAAAAATGGGTGATTGATAGCTAAAATGCTAGCTTGTTCTGATATGCCTTTGAAGGTTTCAAAATGTAGGTTACTCATAGTAGACGACGACGAAGTAAACAGAGCTTTACTTCATTTTTTGCTGCAATCATTTGATTGCATCACCGCCGATGCTGTTAATGGAGAGGAAGCCATGAAGCAATTAAATCTTGGTAAAAATGTTCCCACCATTATGCTTCTTGACCTTAATATGCCCATTATGGATGGATACGCGGTTATTAAGGCTGTTAAAAACAATCAAGCATTGTACCCCTTTACACGCATTATCGTTATTAGCGCTTCGAGTTACGAGCATTTTATAAAAAGAGAAGACGCGTCCAATATTAGTGGCTATATCCAAAAGCCCATCGATAAAAATAAACTACTGGCATTATTAACATCTACAGCAAATGAAGTGATAGAACAACAAAATTTAAAAATCAACTAAAGATGGGGAATCAAATGAATTTGATACATACACTACAACAAGAAAATGATTTTTTTAAGCAACTGCTTTTTAATATCCCCGCCGACATTGCCATTTTTGACACAGACCACAAGTATTTATATGTTAACAAATTAGCGCTTTCTAAAGGAAATACTAGAAGTTGGATTATTGGTAAAGATGATTTCGAATACTGCAGCGCATTTAATAAGCCCATCGAGCTTGCCATCAATAGACGGTCTTACTTTACAGAAGCGTTGGCAGAAGGCATACAGGTTGAATTTGAAGAAGTCAATAAAGATAATCAGGGCCAACAAGTATGTAACCTTCGAAAATTTTTCCCAGTAAGGGATCAAAACGGAAATCATGATTTTGTAATTGGATATGGTATTAATATCACCAATATTAGAAATCGTGAAAAGCTACAAATTGAACGCGAAAAAGACTTTAGGCATTTAATTGACGCCATGGAGCAACTCGTTATTGTTTGCACCCACGATGGGCAGTTAACCTATGCCAATCCTATGTGGAAACAAACGGCAGGTATTCATTCAAAAAACATATTTGACATTATTAAAAGTAGTGGCGGTCAATTTTTTAAAAATTTTATATCCTATGCTGCCACCGAGTCGTATATCCATCAAAATAAAAAAGCCTGGCTGCTAGATGCGCAAAAAAAGAAAGTGAGGCTTAGTTATCACTTCACAAAATTTACCGATTACAATACCAACAAGCTACATGTAGCTGTATTTTTTACCAATATCAATGATATCATAAGAGCAGAGCAGGAACATCAAAAAGCAGAGCGCGCAGCGCGCAGACTCAGTCAATTAAAATCAAATTTTATTAACCTGGTTTCTCACGAATTAAGAACGCCTTTATCCATCATTTTATCCAGTGCCGAAATTTTGGAAATGCAAGCTAACAATCAATTTCAAAAAACACCAGTAGCCACTTCAAAATACCTCACTAGAATTATTAGTCAAGTAGATAAAATGACCAAGCTACTCACCGACTTTTTACTCATTAGTAAAATTGAATCGGGGAATCTAGCCCTGCAATTAAGCAGTTGCAATGTGGTTTCTATCTTACATAAAGTAGTCACAGAGTCATTTATGCCCTACAAAGACGGCCGAAATGTAGAGGTAAAAACAAAAGGGGAGCGAAAAGCGCAAATTGCAGATAGCAATATGCTACAGATGATATTTGAAAATTTGCTTTCTAACGCCTGCAAGTATTCGTCAAATAAACCAGCGCCAAAGGCACAAATTCGTTTCCAAAAAAACAAATGGACACTACTTATAGTTGACGCAGGTATTGGAATGCCTGAAAAATATAAAAGAGAAATATTTACCGCTTTTGTGAGAGGTAGTAATGTTGGAAGTATAGAAGGCACCGGACTTGGCCTTATGCTTGTTCACTACCTCGTGCAACAACACTTAGGACAAATTCACATAAAAAGTAGTGTGCATAAAGGAACAGCCATATTAATCAGTTTCCCACTTAATACATTTGAATGAAAAAAATACTAGTTATTGAGGATGAACAAGACATCAGAGATTCTATTCAAGAAATTGTTGAAATGGCAGGTTACGATGTAACACCCATTGCAAATGGCGCAGCGGGTATAAAGGAATTAATGCACAACCCTTTTGATTTAATAATCTGTGATATTATGATGCCAGAAATGGATGGGTTTTCATTACTTACTGCACTCAAAAAAGACCCATCCTTTGTTACCCCCTTTATTTTTTTAACGGCCAAAGTGCAATCCAACGATTTACGAAACGGTATGAATTTAGGTGCCGACGACTACTTGCACAAACCCTTTAAAAGCAAAGATTTACTGAGTGCCATAGAAACCAGACTCTCCAAACATGAAAAATTAAATCAACTACAAGCTCAAAAAGCAGCGATGTTGGAAAAAACCATCGAACTCATGGTAGGACACGAATTTAAAACGCCTATGAATGGGATTATTAATTTCAACACCCTCATTGCCGAAAATGCAATAAGTATCAATAATGAAAAATTACAAAGCCTTTGCAGCTACTTACAAATTAGTGCCGAACGGCTATTAAACACATACGACAAAATAAACACCTATTACACACTACAAAAAGCGCTTCACTTAAAAGAAATTCCAGAAATAGGCATACCTGATCCGCATCATATCATTGACGTTATAAAAACGGTAATGCTCAAATACGATAGGGCCAAGGATCTAGATTTTACCGAACCAAAGCCGCCTTTGTTTTTTTCTAAACTGATTCATACGGCTGCCAAAGAATTGATAGAAAATGCCTGCAAATTTTCGGAAAAAGGAACCCCCATCATAGTTCGTATTTTTGAGAACGCTACAGGTAGTTATATAAGTTTCGCCAATACTACAAGCCACACAACAGCAGAAGCACTCAATCAATACCGCCTATTTGAACAACACCATAGAGAAGTAACAGAGCAACAAGGACTAGGTATTGGCCTAGCCATTACAAAGCTAATTGCCAACATACACAATGGAAGTATATCATTTAAAGAAGTTGATAAAAATGCAGAGATGCGTGAAATTATTGCAGTACTTCATTTACCTAGCATTTAACACCACGTGCTTTATTTTTTTACGCTTCCAGGTATACGTAATATGAATTTTTTCATCTGCAGTTTGTATAACATAAGGATAAGAAAATTCGGCGCCTACCTCATTTTCTAACTCCAGCAAGGGCTCCCAATTTTTCCCATCTTTTGAAATAGCCACATTAAGCGGCGACCTGCTTGGTGCTTTACAATTGTTGTAAACAAGTAAGTGCCTTCCGTCTTGTAATGTAATGGCATCAATACCCGAATTATTATTAATTAATCCGGTTTGTTGCAAAGGTGTCCAAGTTTTACCATTATTATAACTCCAGGTTTCATTGGCCGTTCCATTTTGACTTCTTGTAAGGGCTTGTAAAACACCATTACTGTGGTTTAAAATAGTAGGCTGTATGCCGGTAATGGGGTTTGCGTCATTAAGGTCTGGTCCCTTGGTCCAAGTTTTACCATTATCTGTAGTATATTCAAAATGAACTTTCCATCCATTTTTTTCGGTGCTTGAAGGACATACAAGCATACCGTCTATTTCATATGGTTGGTTTCTAATAGGGCCTAAAATGCCATCTGGTAAGCGTTCTGGCTTACTCCAGGTAGCACCATAATTGGTTGACCTTTTCATCCAACCGGTCCAGCCCTGAACATTGGGGCCAATTTTATAAAAAAGTAGTAGCTCGTTTTTTGATGTCAAAAATAAAACGGGATTATAACAAGCATACCTAATGGAATCGTTTATAAAACCATCTGCAATTTGAAAAGGTTCAGACCATTTATTATTGATAAACCAACTTGCATAAATATTTACATCCCTATCGCCTTCAAATTTTCCACCAAACCAAGCTCCTATAATCCCTTTTGGTGTTTCCACAATGGTGGATGCATGACAGGATACAAAGGAAGCGAAATCGTAAATGAACTGACTGGAGCTAACCGTTTGCGCGCGCACCAAGGAAGAAATGCAAATAAAAAATATAAAAAGGAATTTTTTGATCATAGCGCTTTACTTTCCGATACAGAAAGTAACTAATTAATATAACCTATTTGATTTTTAATTACTTATGTAATTTAATAATTCGAAAGGTACAAAATAGTTCAGGAAACCACTTTTTTGACAAAATTATTAATTAAAATTATCATATTTAAATAAAAATTATTATATTCAATAAAAATTAGTTATGAAATCATTTGTCGTGTATTTATTTTCACTTCTTTGCATTGTATTATTTTCTTGTTCCAACCCAGAAGTAGATGCTGCTAAAAAGAAATTAGAAGAATCAAAATGTAAATTAGAAAAAAGTCAAGAAATTTTGGAAAATGGAACTAATCAGATGCTTTTAGCTAAAAAAATTGGTTTAAATAAAGAATTAGAAGCATTCAATAAGGTTCAGGCTGATACAACTATAAGTTGTGATTCACTTACAAATGCTTGGAATCGCTTTACTGATTTAGTATATCAAAAAAGTAAATAGAAAAATTTCCGTTTAATATTTTAGCTTATCAAAGCCCTTTCAATTTCGTGGTATGGTATGCTTTTGGCTCTTTGTATTTGTTGGGTAAGTTTCAAATACTTTTTAGTGGGTTTACCTGCATACTGTTTTTAAAAATGCTTTTTGTAAAGTTGTTCAATTAGTAGGTTTATTAATTGTTTTGTGTTTGGTTGTATTGTGGTGGTTACTTTCCTATACAGAACTTGGAGAAAATATAATCAAGCTGATCGTCGTTGGTGATTTCACCGGTAATAAGTCCTAAATAATGGAGGCATTGTCTAATATCAAGTGCTAGTAAGTCACCAGTGATTTTGGCAGATAAGCCTGCAGATACATCTAGCAATGAAGCTTGCAGTTTTAATAGCGCATCTTGGTGTCTAGTATTTGTTACCACCGTAGACTCTGTTTGCACATCGCCGCCAACTGCTTTTTGAACCAATGCATTTTTAAGTGTGTCAATGGCTAGTTTATTTTTAGCAGCAATACAAACAATGGAAGTAACCGTTTGCAACTCAATAAGTTTTTCGGGTGTTATGCTATCTATTTTATTGGCAACAAGCACATGCTTAATACCTGTGGATGTTAGTTCTTTTGCTACCACTTCAATATCTTCTATACTGGTTGTTGCGGCATCAAAAAGATATACCACTAGATCTGCGGCATTCATTTTTTCGAGACTTTTAGCAACACCAAGCTGCTCAATCACATCATCAGTTTGCGTGCGAATACCTGCCGTATCAATAAGTCGAAATAAAACGCCTTCAATATTTAACACTTCTTCGATGGTGTCGCGTGTAGTGCCCGCTATATCGCTTACAATAGCCCTGTTTTCATTTAAAAGTGCATTGAGCAGTGTTGACTTGCCGGCATTTGGCTTGCCAATGATGGCCACCTGCACGCCGTTTTTGATCACATTGCCTAATGCAAATGAATTGATCAGTTGCTGGGTAGCCTGCTGCAATTCATCAACAGTGCTGTGCAACGCAGAACGGTTAGCAAACTCTACATCTTCTTCTGCAAAATCCAATTCGAGTTCTATGAGTGCCGAAAACTTTATCAACTGCTCACGCAGGTAAGCCAAATCGGTGGAGAATCCACCACGCATGGTATGAATGGCTGCACGCTTACTAGCTTCCGAATTACTGGCAATTAAATCTGCAACCGACTCAGCCTGGGCTAAATCTAATTTACCATTTAAAAACGCGCGCTGTGTAAATTCACCTGCTTTAGCAAGCCTTGCGCCGCGCGCGTTTATGGATGCAATAATTTGAGATTGTATATACGCAGATCCGTGACAACTAATTTCGATGACGTCTTCTCCGGTATATGATTTAGGACCTTTAAATAAAGAGAGCACCACTTCATCCAGTACTTTGTTTTGGTCTTTTAATAAGCCCACTACAATCGTATGCGAAGCTTGCTCCAATAAATTTTTAGAAGGAAACAAATCATTTAAAATAGAAAAAGTTTGTTTGCCACTTACACGAATAACGCCAATGGCACCCATACCAGGTGGTGTAGCAAGTGCTACCACTGTATCATCCCAATCAATTACATGACTTGCCACTTACTTTAAATT
>JBIIZN010000039.1:0-13806 GCA_044346275.1 Sediminibacterium sp. | reverse complement strand
CCAAGCGCCAGCAGATTAGAGCGAATATGCACCAAGATTTGCGCTTTTTCAAGTATTTCTTCGCTATTTTTCGTCCACACGGAACACACCGTTCCACGCAGGTTTTTACTCCGCTATCCACACAATTTACTACTGTTATCCACCAATATCAAAACTTATTCCACCAAAAAAGGACATTATTAACAAAACCTCTGCAAAGAGAATTTTGCAATGGTTGTGTCTTTTGTTCCTATGAAAGCGTAGCATTTACGGCTATAAAAACTTATTTTTGAGGCCCTTAAACACGTATAAGCAATCATGACCATAAGTTATAACTGGCTATCTGAATACCTGCCCTGGAGCATAGAACCCGAAAAATTGTCTAAAATTTTAACCTCTATTGGTTTAGAAGTTGAAAGTTTAACGTTTTATGAAAATGTAAAAGGAGGACTTGCCGGCTTAACGGTTGGAGAAGTGCTTACTGTTTCGCAACACCCCAATGCCGACAAATTAAAAATCACAACGGTAAACATCGGTGCCGAGGCCCCATTACAAATTGTTTGTGGTGCATCCAATGTTGCGGTAGGCCAAAAAGTAATTGTAGCTACGATTGGCACTACCATTTATCCAAGTACTGGTGATCCTTTAACTATGCGTGTTGCAAAAATTAGAGGTGAAGAAAGTTTTGGTATGATTTGCGCAGAAGATGAAATAGGTCTTGGTACTAGTCATGAAGGGATTATGGTTTTAGCAGCGGACACTGTTGTTGGAACGCCTGCTGCCACGCTGTTTGATCCCTATCAAGACTGGGTATATGAAATTGGTTTAACACCCAACCGAATGGATGCGATGAGTCATTTAGGTGTTGCAAAAGATGTGTGTGCTTATTTAACGCACCACGAAAAAGAAGCAAAACCAGTGGCTCCATTTCCATCATCTTTTAGCCCAGATCAAAATAATAAAACGATTGCTGTTAGCATCGAAAACGAAGCAGCCTGCAAGCGTTATGCAGGCATCGAATTAACCGGCGTAAAGGTTTCCGATTCTCCAAGTTGGTTAAAAAATAGATTAACTGCCATTGGCGTAAGGCCCATTAATAATATTGTAGACGTTACCAATTATATTTTACACGAAACCGGTCAACCCCTGCATGCTTTTGATGCAGCAGCTATTACGGGTAATCAAGTGATTGTAAAAAATGTTGCTGCAGGTACATCCTTTACAACCCTTGATAACAAAGAGCGCAAACTACAAGACACTGATTTATTAATTTGCAATGCTTCAGATCCCATGTGTATTGCGGGTGTGTTTGGTGGCGCTGCAAGTGGCGTACATGCAGGCACAACTTCTATTTTTTTAGAAAGTGCTTGGTTTCATCCAACAACCATTCGTAAAACATCTTTACACCATAGCCTTCGCACAGACGCTGCTACTAGATTTGAAAAAGGGGTTGATATTGCCTCTACAGTTCAGGTTTTAAAAAGAGCTGCTTTACTTATTAAAGAAGTTGCGGGAGGTACTATCAGTTCTGACATTATAGATATCTATCCGTTGGTAACGCCTAAAACAGAAGTCGCTGTTAAATACCATTACATTAAAAAGTTAAGTGGTAAAAATTACCATCCAGAAGCCGTTAAAAAAATATTGACAGCACTGGGTTTTGAAGTAATTGGCGAAGGTATCGATGAACTCCGTGTTGCAGTGCCTTACAGCAAACCAGACATCAGTATTCCTGCCGATTTGGTAGAAGAAATTTTACGCATTGATGGGCTTGATAATATTGAAATTCCAACCACCATTACCATTAGCCCTGCAGTAGAAGTTGCAAGTGCTAAAGAAGTTATTAAAGAAAAAACGGCTAACTTTTTAGTAGGTAAAGGCTTTGTTGAAATTTTTACAAACTCAATTACCAATAGCCAATATTTTACGCCAGCTGTTTTAGCAACGGCTGTAAAAATGATCAATAATTTAAGTGCCGATTTAGACGTGCTTCGTCCTTCGATGCTTGAAACAGGACTTGAAACCATTGCATATAATTGTAATAGGCGCAATAACAATTTGCGTTTATTTGAATTTGGTAAAACCTATGCTACCAGTGGTTCTGGACAGTATTCAGAAAAAGAGCATTTGTGTATTTATTTGAGCGGATTAGACACCGAAGCTGGTTGGCGCGTAAAATCTAAAGAGCAAGACCTATTAATGGCAAAAGGAATTTTGCAAACGGTTGCTACGCTAACTGGATTACCTTCTGTTCAGTGGACCTTGGAAGGGAGTGAATCTGCAACACTTGTTGCCGTGGTAGGCGGCACTACTATTGCAACGCTCCTACATGTACCTCAACATAAATTGCAGCAATTTGATATAAAACAAAACGTTGTTTTTGTAGACATCGACGTAGCTGCACTTGTTACTGCCGCCCAAAAACAAAAAATTGTTTACAAAGAAGTGTCTAAGTTCCCAGCGGTACAAAGAGATTTGGCGCTTGTTGTGGACCGATCTGTAACCTATGCTGCTATTGAGCTTGCGGTGGGAACGGTAAAACTTCCAAAACTTAAAGGCATTCGTTTATTTGATGTATTTGAAAGTGATAAATTAGGGTTTAATAAAAAGTCAATGGCACTTAGTTTTACATTTGTAGACGAAGAAAAAACCATGACAGATACCGAAACAGATGGTATGGTATCAAAATTAATTGGGGCTTTTGAAAAAGAATTAGGTGCTGAAATCAGAAAATAAGCACTTATATTTATACGCACATTTACATGTTTGAATTCGAAACACATATCAAATCTTTGCAAGAAAAGTTGCAATTGCTGCTCAAAAATCAGCAGCAGCTACTTCGTGAAAATCAGCGTCTAGCAGCCGATTTAGAAAAGGCAACAAGCATTGTAGATCAAAAAGAGGAGATGCTTCTTAACCTTCAACAACAGCTTGATGGTTTACAAGTAAGTTCTGCAAGCGGCTATTCGGATCAAGAAAAAGCGGCTCTCGAAAAGCGCATTAATACCTACCTCAAAGAAATTGACCACTGTTTAACGCTTCTTAAATAAATAGTATGTCTGAGCTCATCCCTATCAATATTGTTATTGCAGATCGTAGCTACCGCATCCGAATTGAACCAGACGAGGAGGAAATGGTACGCAAAACAGCCAGCCTCATCAACGACAAAATAGCCGAATACCGTCAAAATTTGGCCGGAAAAGACATGCAGGATTATGTAGCTATGGTACTTTTATGGTTTGCCACCGAGCAAAATACTAGCACTATCCACGAACTAAAGTGGAAAGAAGCAGCCGAAAAGATAAACTCTCTCGAAAAACTCATTGATAAAGCGCTGATTTAAGTATCTTCGTTCCTATCCGTTTACTTATTAAAGTAAATTTTCATGTGTATGCGTGAAAGAATGATTGTGAACAACTTAAAAAAAGCTAAAAATGGACCAGACGATTGTCTCTATAATACTTGCCGCCACCTCACTTGTAATAGGGGTTATTGCGGGAAGGGTTTTCTTCGCAAAAAATACTAAAAAACAAATTGAAGAAGCCAACGCACAAGCCGCAAATATTTTAAAAGAAGCCGAATTAAGGGCTGAAACCACTAAAAAGGAAAAGCAACTCGAGGCTAAAGAAAGATTTGTACAACTAAAATCTGAACACGAAAGAGAAGTACTTGAACGCAACCGCAAAGTAGTTGACGTAGAAAACAGACTCAAGCAAAAAGAAATTACCGTTAACCAAAAAGAAGCTTCACTTGACAAACAAGTCAAAGAAAACGAAGCCATCAAAGAAAACCTAAACAGGCAAATTGATGTGGTGAACGCGAAGCGTACTGAGCTTGAAAAACACCAGGAAGAACATATTCGCCGCCTAGAAAAAATTGCCAATTTAAGTGCCGATGATGCACGTGAGCAACTCATCGAAAGCCTTAAAAATGAAGCACAAACACGTGCTTTATCCATGCAACAAGACATCATCGAAGATGCTAAGCAAAAGGCAAATAAAGAAGCGCGCAAAATTGTTATTCAAACTATACAACGTACGGCAGCAGAGCAAACCATCGAAAATACCGTTACTGTATTCAATCTTGAAACCGACGAAATTAAAGGTCAAATTATTGGTAGAGAAGGACGTAATATTAGAGCGATTGAAGCTGCAACCGGTGTAGACTTAATTGTAGATGACACACCGGAAGCCATTATCTTATCTTCTTTTGATCCACTACGCCGTGAGATCGCCCGTTTAAGTTTACAACGCCTTGTTTCTGATGGTCGTATTCATCCAGCGCGTATTGAAGAAGTGGTAGAAAAAACACGCAGACAATTGGAAGAGCAGGTAATGGAAATTGGTGAGCGTACCGTCATTGAAATGGGTATCCACGGTCTTCACAAAGAGCTTATCCGTATTGTAGGTAAGATGCGTTTTAGATCTTCCTATGGCCAAAACCTACTCATGCATAGTAGAGAAACTGCTAATTTGTGCGGTATCATGGCGTCTGAATTAGGGATGAATCCTAAACTTGCCAAAAGAGCCGGTTTATTACACGATATTGGTAAGGTGCCTGACGAAGAAACAGAATTGAGCCACGCATTATTAGGCGCTAAACTCGCCGAAAAATATGGTGAGAATCCGGCGGTTGTAAACGCCATTGGGGCCCACCACGATGAAATGGAGATGCAATATGTGATTTCACCTATTATTCAGGCTTGTGACGCCATTTCTGGCGCTCGTCCGGGTGCACGAAGGGAAATCATGCAACAATACTTACAACGTATTAAGGACCTTGAAAACCTGGCTTTAGCATACCAAGGGGTAGAAAAGGCTTATGCCATCCAGGCGGGTCGTGAACTTCGCGTAATCGTTGAGGCTGAGAAAGTTACGGATGGTGATAGCGACAAATTGAGCTTTGAAATAGCCCAAAAAATCCAAACCGAAATGACGTATCCGGGTCAAATTAAAGTAACCGTAATTAGAGAGAAAAGGGCAGTTAACGTAGCTAGGTAAAAAAAAACGCAAATCGCTTCCGATTTTCGATTTTTACCCCTACCTTTGCCGTCCGCAAAAATTAAAAGATATGGACGCAGCAGTTCAGTTTGTACACGAACAATTAACCGTAAAAAAGCAATATCCTGCCTTCAAGGCTGGTGATAATGTCACTGTTAACTATAAAATCGTTGAGGGTGGTAAAGAACGTATTCAAAGTTTCCGTGGAGACGTAATCAAGTTACAAGGAACTGGAGCAACTGCTTCATTCACTGTACGTAAGATTTCCGATGGCGTAGGCGTTGAGCGTTTATTTCCTATCTTATCTCCAAATATCGAATCTATCCAATTAAACAAAACTGGTAAGGTTCGTCGTGCTAAACTATACTATCTACGTGAGCGTAGCGGTAAAAGTGCTCGTATTAAAGAAAAACGTTTCTAGTAGAACAATACCTTTTTACAAACGGAAGTTAGCATCCCTGCTACTTCCGTTTTTTTATGCCTTTTATTTGGGTCTTTACATGCTTTTTCCCCTACCTTTATAGTCTTAAATCAAATCATTATGGGCAACTTAGGATTTCAAGAAATATTACTCATTGCAGTAGTTGTACTTGTTTTATTTGGCGGCAGAAAAATACCAGAATTTATGCGTGGCCTTGGTAAAGGTATCCGTGAATTCAACGATGCAAAAAACAACGTGAAAAAAGAATTAGAAGATGGTATCAAAGAAAAAGATACACAGGCTTAATTTTTATCTCACTTTTTCTGACTAACAAACAAATTAGCCTTTGTTTCGGTTCACTTCAATCAAAGACTATCATAACAATTTACGGAGCGGCCAAACCACAGTTGTGGAGGCCGTTCGTTTTTTTGTGCATTCAGCTACAAGTGGTGCTTCTTTAAACGCTTGGCTAAATATCTACGAAGATGAAGCTTTAGCAGCAGCAAAAAAATTGGACGAACATATCCTAGCCGGACAACCTTTGCTACCACTACATGGTGTGGTTGTTGGTTTAAAAGATGTGATTGCTTATAAGAATCATTCTTTGTCAGCGGCTTCTAGAATTCTTGAAAATTTCCATTCTATTTTTGATGCTACTGTTGTAGAAAAATTACGAGCAGCAGGTGCTATTATTTTAGGTCGTCAAAATTGCGACGAGTTTGCTATGGGAAGTAGCAACGAGAATTCTTCGTATGGTCCTGTAAAAAATGGCATTGATCCAAAGCGGGTTCCAGGTGGATCATCGGGTGGATCTGCAGTGGCTGTTCAAATGAACCACTGTATGATAAGCCTTGGTTCTGACACAGGAGGCTCGGTGAGACAGCCCGCCGATTTTTGTGGTGTTGTGGGACTTAAACCTTCTTATGGTAGAATTTCGCGTTATGGCCTCATTGCCTACGCATCTTCGTTTGATCAAATTGGCATTTTTGCAAAAACGGTAGCCGATGCCGCGTTAGTGCTTGAAATTATTGCAGGTCCAGACAATTTTGATAGTACCGTTTCGGAGCAACCCGTTCCTGCATATAGTAGGTTTGTTCATGAGTTACCTTCAAAAAAACGTATTGCTTTTTTTAAAGAGGCATTGGAGCATCCAAGCTTGGATCCTGAAATCAGGGCAGCAATATATACTTCTATAGATCATTTGCAAAAAGCAGGCTATACGGTTGAAGGGGTTTCATTTGACATGCTTGATAAGGTAGTCCCTGCATATTATGTATTAACTACTGCCGAAGCATCTAGTAATTTGTCGCGCTATGATGGCGTAAAATTTGGACACCGCTCTAGCGCTGAAAATATAGACCTTACTTCACTGTATAAAAATGCAAGAAGTGAAGGTTTTGGTAAAGAAGTAAAACGCAGAATTATGCTAGGCACTTTTGTTTTAAGCGCTGGTTATTTTGATGCCTATTTTACTAAGGCGCAACAAATTAGAAAATTATTAGTAGAAGGCGCTTCACAGTTATTTAAAAATTATGATGCTGTTATTTTACCTACCGTACCTAGTACAGCTTTTTTAATTGGCGATCATACCAAAGATTCAATAGCTATGTTCTTAGCAGATATTTATACAGTGTACGCGAACCTAGTGGGTAATCCAGCTATTTCAATTCCTTTGTATAAGCATCCAAATGGACTTCCTTTTGGGCTTCAAATAATGTGCGCGCCATTTGAAGAGCAAGCATTACTTCAACTTTCAACGGCTATTCAAAAATTACATGAATAAGTTTTTTCTTTTTTTAGGATTTATTTTATGCTTGTTGATACAGCTTAAGGTATCGGCGAATACTACTTTGATAGACACCCTAATTGATGATAAAAAACCTTTTGCTAATTTATTTTTATACAATAAGGTAGCGTCCAATAAACCCTATCAAGCGCAAATTAATCCGCGTGCAATACCTTTTGTAGAGGAATATGTTAGAAAGCAAGGTAAACCATTAGAAAAAATGAAAGTATGGGGAAAGCCCTATTTTGATCTGTACGATCAAATTTTAGTTAATTATGGTATTCCTAAAGAAATGAAATACCTCAGTGTTATTGAAAGTCATTTGGGGGCTACCGTTACATCTTGGGCTGGAGCAGGTGGACCATGGCAGATCATGCCGGGTGTTGCCAGACAGTATGGCTTACAAGTTGGGCCCAATATTGACCAGCGCACAGATTATTTTAAAAGCACCCACGTGGCTGCGCGAATCATGAAGCAATTGTATACCGAATTTAGTGATTGGCTGCTGGTAGTTGCTGCGTATAATTGCGGTAATGGATGTGTACGTTCGGCTATCAGAAGAGCTAAAACAAAAGACTTCTGGCAGCTTCAAAATTTTTTACCCGAGGAAACGCGTAATCATGTTAAAAAATTCATAGCTACCCATTTAATATTCGAAGGTGCAGGTGGGTTTACTACTATGACAGCTGCTGAGGTAGCAGAAGTTAAAACGCAAATTAATAATGCACCGCTAACCTTAACAGCACAAGAACTTGCTAGTTCTGCGCTTATTGAAGTATCGGGCAGGTTTAACTCGCTCGTGGTGGCCAATGAATTGCAAATCAATATTCAACAATTTAACGCCTGGAACCCTGGTTTTGACCAAGCACTTGCAGCTGGTGAAAAATACGCCATGCGTATTTCTAAAGACAAAGAACCTGTTTTTTTAGCTAAAAGAAATCAATTGTTACTTGCTTCTGTACGAGCTATTATCGAAGGGGTTATTCAGTAGTACTGTGGGTGCTTAAAAGTACTTTTTCGATCGCGGAGGCCTTGAGTAAACATTCTTCATATTCTTTTTCTGGATCCGAATAAATAGTGATACCGCCGCCAACTTGGTAATTGGCTTTTCCGTTTTGATTATTGTAAAAAATACTTCTGATGACTACATTAAAATCAAAATCGCCGGCTGGATTAATGTAACCAACAGTACCGGAATACAAGCCTCGTTTTGAAGGCTCTAAAAGGTCAATGGTTTCCATTACACTCTTTTTTGGAGCGCCAGTCATACTACCCATGGGGAAAGTAGCATCTAGTATTTCAGAGAACGAAATATTGTCTTGGACGCTACCGGTAATGGTAGAAATCATTTGATGCACCTGCGGGAAACTATATATACCAAAGAGTTCTGACACCTCAACCGATCCTTGTTTGCAAATTCTGCTCAAATCATTTCGTACAAGATCCACTACCATTACGTTTTCACTTTTGTCTTTACTGCTGTTTTGAAGTGTCTCTAATTGTAGTTTATCATCCGCATCGTTTTCAAGACTTCGTTTGATCGTTCCTTTAATAGGCTGTGAAATAAGTTGAGTCCCTTTTTTTTGTAGAAATCTTTCGGGACTTGCACATAAAAGATAATGATGCTTGTTCTTATAAAAGCAAGCAAAAGGAGTAGGCGATAGGGCTGTTAAATGGGTGTATACATTTACCGGATGTGTAGCCAAGTGGTCTACTTCAAATGCTTGGCAATAATTGATTTCATAAAAATCGCCACGCCTAATAAGCGCAAGTATTTTTTCAATATTATTTATATAATCTGCTTTTGGTATCTGTGGTGTTATTACACAGGATTGTGAAGCATGAAAGGGGCTATGTGCCGAAAAATTGAACGTAGTAGCTTGTGCCTGGATTTGTTCAAATATCTGTTGCGGGTTTTCAGCATTACTTTGGATGGTTACATTATTTCCGGAAAGTTCTATAATAACTGAAGGCGTATATAAATATGCTAGTGGAAATCCTGTAAGGTTTACTTTTTTGTTGGGCTTTGTAATGTTATGGTATTCGTAATTGAAGTGCGCAAAAATCCAGTTACCCTTTTGCGCTTCCATGTATGCAATTAGTGAAGTTGGGTCTACTTGTTCTAGTGAAATATAGGAACTAGGATCAACAGCTGCGATGCAATCAATGGCTGCATAAGGCGATGTATAAGTATGTGTATCTAAAAAAGTGCAAACCTCAAACTGGTTGATCCAGTGTAAGATTTGCACTTTAAATACATTGGGGTTATCTACTAAAAAAACCTGCTTATTTTTTTTCACGTAAGGCTACAGATGATTAAAAATCATCATCATCGTCATCAAATCCACTGTTCTTATCGTCAAAGAGGTCAAATTCATTGAAATCTTCATCTAATTTAAAATCGTCTTCATCAGAAGCAGCCCCTTTCTTTTTAGGACCAGCAGCCTTTTTGGTTTTACTTTTTGGCAAATCAAATTCTGCAAAATCTGGATCCCAACTGTCGTCTTCTTCAGATACATTCCAGTCATCATTTTCTTCTGCTTCATCAAAATCATCATCATCATCTTCGTCGACAGATTTTTTTGAAGCGGATTTAGCACTAGATTTTTTTGGCGTTGATGTTTCATCATCATCGTCATCAAAATCATCATCGTCTTCTAATTGCTTTTTGCTTTTAGAAGAAGCTTTTGGAGCAACCTTTTTTGTTGCTGCTTTAGGGGCTGAGGACTTTTGATCCTTATCAGATTTCACTGCCATATTTCTAATAAGATTTACTGCGTAAAATTTCAACGCAAATTCCTTTTATCCAAATAAAATTGCAAAAAAATTTAAAATATTTTTTCTGCTAAATTTTTACTATTTGTTCACGTCCAGGTCCGTTGGATACATAAGTTACAGGCGCACCAATATAATTATTAATAAAGTCTACGTAAGTATTCATGGTTGCAGGAAGTTCAGATGCCAATTTTAATTGGGTGGTATCCATATTCCAGCCCTTAAAACTTTGCAGAACAGGTTCAATATCAATATTTGACATCTGAAAAGGTACTTCTTTTGTAGTAGCGCCATCTATGCCGTATGCAGTACAAACCTGTAGCTCTTCAAAGGCATCTAAAACGTCTGCTTTTGTCATCACTACTTGGGTTACGCCATTAATCATACAAGCGTATTTTAGGGCTACTAAATCGATCCAGCCGCATCTACGCGGACGACCCGTTGTGGCTCCAAATTCGCTACCAATTTTTCTGATTTCTTCACCAAGGCTGTCATGTAATTCGGTTGGGAATGGACCGCCACCTACCCTAGTGCAATACGCTTTGGTTACACCAAACACTTCATTGATTTGTTTAGGAGAAACACCAAGACCTGTACAAACGCCTGCAGAAATGGTGTTAGAAGAAGTGACAAATGGGAATGTGCCAAAATCGATATCTAGCATACTGCCCTGTGCGCCTTCTGCTAATACCTTTTTACCTGCTTTAATTTGATCATTGATATAATATTCGCAGTTGATTACATTCAGTGTTTTTAAAAACTCAAGGGCTTCAAAAAACTCTTCTTCCCAAGTTGAAATATCTTCTATGAAATGAAAATTGTCTAGTAATTTCTGGTGCTTTAAACGAAGTTTAATGTATTGGGTGGTAAAGCGTTTGTCTAGTAAATCGCCTACTCTTAGAGCATTGCGGCCTGTTTTGTCCATATAGGCTGGTCCAATTCCTTTGAGCGTAGAACCAATTTTACTTTCACCTTTAGAAAGTTCAGATGCTTTATCAAGTGCACGGTGTGTTGGAACAATGATATTGGTACGGGCAGAAATAAATAAATTTTTGCGTACGTCAATTCCAAATGCAGCAACCGCGTCGCATTCTCTTTTTAATGTTACTGGATCTAGTACCACGCCACCACCAATAATATTTACTTTGTTTTGGTGAAAAATACCTGAAGGTATTTGGTGAAGTACCATTTTTTTGCCTTCTACATATAAAGTGTGTCCAGCATTGGGTCCGCCCTGAAAGCGCGCAACAATATCATAATTAGGTGCAAAATAGTCTACTATTTTTCCCTTTCCTTCGTCACCCCATTGTAACCCTAATAATACGTCAACCATAAATTCAAATTTGAAGGACAAAAATAAGTGTTGAAAGTCCTAATAAAAATTAATTTTCTGCCTCTGCATCAAACCGGTCTACGGTTTGGATACCATCTAGGGCTTTTAGCCTTGTAACAAGTACTTCTAGCTCTTCTTTGTCGTGTACAAATATTTTTATGGTACCCTCAAAAAGGCCTTCTTTGGATTCGATGGTAAGGCCCGCAATATTGATGCGTAAATCACCACTAATAATATTGGTAATTTTATTAATAACCCCTACATCGTCGAGTCCTATAATTTTAAGACCCGTTAAAAACGATATTTCTTTGTTTTTAGCCCACTTGGTTTTTACAACCCGGTGTCCGTAATTGGCTAATAATTGAGTAGCATTGGGACAGTTGGTACGGTGTATAATGAGTCCTTTACCGGTACTTACAAAGCCAAACACATCATCACCTGGTATTGGATTGCAACATTTTCCAAGGGCATACTTGATTTTGTCGCTACTTTCTCCAAAAATGATCAGTTCCGATTCTTTTTTAGAGTAGGTTTTACCAGCTCCGGGTTCGGTGCTGGTATCGATTAAACTTGGCTTTGGTTTTGGAAGTTCTAATTTATCGCCATGAACCGTAAAGTCTTTAAGTTCTTTTAGGTCAAGAGATTTGGTGGCAATTTTATAGTGTAAATCCAAACCAGATGGCAGTTTGTAAAAATGAACCAGTTCGTCTATGTTATGCTGGCTGTATGCTGCACCCATGCTCTCTAATTTGCGTTGAAGCACATATTTTCCATCTTCTGCAATGGTTCTTTTTTCTTCCCTTAGCGCATCTTTAATTTTATTTTTTGCTTTCGCTGTTACAACAAACCCGAGCCAGTCCTCCGAAGGTTTTTGTTTGTTACTGGTAATAATTTCTATTTGATCTCCACTTCTTAGCACATGGCTTAATGGCACTAATTTATGTTGCACTTTAGCGCCAATACATTTAGAGCCTACTGCAGAGTGAATAGCAAATGCAAAGTCTAGTGCGGTACTTCCAGTGGGTAACATTTTTACTTCACCTTTTGGCGTATACACATAAATTTCTTCCGCTAAAAAAGAGGTCTTAAAATCTTGTAAAAAATCGAGGCCTGCTCCATCTTGCGTATTTAACACTTCTCTAATTTGTCCAAACCATTTATCAAAACGGTCTTCACTATCATTGCCTTCTTTGTATTTAAAATGTGCGGCTAAACCTTTTTCTGCAATTTCGTTCATACGTTTAGAACGAATTTGAACTTCTACCCATTTACCCTGCGGCCCCATCACGGTTGTATGCAAAGCCTCGTATCCATTGCTTTTGGGGTTACTTAGCCAGTCCCTTAAACGCTCTGGTGATGGCATGTATTCGTCTGTGATGGTAGAGTAAACTTTCCAACAATCTTCTTTTTCTTTTTCGGGCGCCGAGTCTAAAATAATTCGAATGGCAAATAAGTCATACACTTCTTCAAAAGCAACACCCTTCTTTTTTATTTTATTCCAAATCGAGTGAATACTTTTTGGTCTTCCATAAATCTCAAACTCAAAACCACTATTCGTTAACTTCTCTTTAATTGGTTTTACAAACTCATTGATATACCTAGTACGTTCTCTTTTTGTTTCTGCTAATTTTTTTGCAATGTCTTTGTATCCCGCAGGCTCCATATATTTCATGGATAAATCTTCGAGCTCTGTTTTAACATTGTAAAGCCCCATCCTATGTGCAAGCGGTGCATATACCCAAATGGTTTCGGAAGCAATTTTTAATTGCTTTTCTGTTTTCATATGGTCTAGCGTACGCATATTATGTAAGCGGTCTGCTAGTTTAATAAGAATCACACGAGGATCATCGGTGAGGGTTAATAAAATCTTTTTAAAATTTTCTGCTTGCTGCGAAGTATTGGTGTCCATTACCGTAGAAATTTTGGTAAGGCCATCTACAATTTTTGCAATTTCGGTGCCAAATTCACGCTGCACATCTTCGAGCGATATATCTGTATCTTCTACAGTGTCATGTAAGAGTGCGCAGATGGTACTTCTTACACCAAGCCCAATTTCTTCTACACAAATCATAGCAACAGCAATAGGATGCAAAATATAAGGCTCGCCACTTTTACGTCGCATGGTTTTGTGCGCATCGGCTGCCATTTCAAAGGCTTGTCTTACAAGTTCTTTGTCTCCTTTTTTTAATTTAGGACGCAAGCTTCTAGAAAGTGCACGGTAATGCCTGACGATTTCGTTTTTCTCTTGTTCGGCGTTTAAATTATATTTTGGAAGTGCAAGTTCGGCACTCATTTGCGGGTCCTGATCCATATCTTTTACGAATATACGAATTAGCCCGCTTTTTTTGTGCTTACATTTGCATTTCACTATGAGCACGTCGGCACCAAAAAAAGTTTTTAGTTTTTTATTATTGGTTCGGGTTTTCAAATTTGTAAGACCCTACCGCGCTATTTTTTATGGTAGCGTTTTGCTGGCTATCGTGATGGCTATTTTTGCGCCCATTCGTCCTTA